>CAYJWM010000015.1:0-6327 GCA_964373885.1 uncultured bacterium
GCTATGTAATGGGGGAAGCGCAAACCTTTATTGAATCGGGTGAAGACTGGGACCAGTGGTCTCGCCGGCGGGAGAAGGTGATTGAAATTCTTAAACCGCGTTCCGAAGCCCGTTCCGAAGTGAGAAGAACTGAAACTTTAGGTTCCATCAGCACATGGTTTAGAGGGGCGTTTCGGAAAATAATTTTTGCGTGGCTTATGACCGCGGCGCTTATTCCAAACATTCCGGCGCGGGCTTACTCGGCTCCCGCTCCTGCCGCAGGTCAGTTGATCTCGCAGATGGCCGGGATAAAAGCTACTGCCGAGAAAAGAAGGAAAAGATTGGAACGGGTTCAGGAATTAATGAAACTAGATTCTTTTTCTGCAAGCGATTTTTTAGAAGCGATGCAGGTCGTAAGCGCGCTGAGATCCGAAGTGCGCGGTCCCCGCGAAGAATTAGACGACCTTTTTGCGCGCCAAAAAGAAATAGAAGACATGGTCGAGGCCTTTCAAGAAAAATTCATCCAGTCTTTTGAGGCCCGCCTCCGCATGGAATTTGAAGCAATTCGCCAAGAGATCGGAGCCATGCCTCAGAATGGCTATTTTAAACTGACGGATCGAATGACTTCCGTCCGGATGGCCTATGAGCAGGAAGCGGAGAAGGCGAGGGCATTTCCCGTGTATCAAAAATTACAGGAAAAGTTGAGTGAGGTTTTTAAAGTCACAATAGAAGGGACCACAAGCCAAAAAGGTCTCTCACAGTTCCATCAGGAAGTTGCCGCCAAAATGATGGAAGGGGTCATGACGAAGGAAAGCGAAGTTCCACTACGCCAGCCTGAGGAAACTGCACCTGCAATTATTTCTGAGCCCGAGCTCGCTACGGGAACTGAGCTTGTAACCGTTCCGGCACCGATTGAAAACGACGACGCATTTCTAAAAGCGCAAGAATTGGAAAGTTTAGGAGCTATCACGCTGTCCAAACTAAAGCAGATCCGGGAGGAAATTGCCGCATTGAGTCCACAAGCGGATGATTTGGAAGCCCAGAGAAAAACTGCCGCCGGCGTTGAGGGATTATTTCATAACGTTACCTTGGGCTACGCCACAACTGCTCGCGAGCACGGTTTAAAAGAAGCTGCAGGATTTAAGGAATTGCAAGCCGAAGTGAATGGATTGATCGAGAAGATTATTCCTGAACTTGCAGCAAAAAAAGAGGCGATCGAAGGTGAAATTCGATTTGAGAAAAAATTTGCCGGCCGCCCCCGTGTAGATATCTTTTTTGCGAGCGTCCCTGCATTTGGTGTCGGCGCCTTTCTGATTTGGTCCGCCGTTATGTTTTCAAGCGTTCTTACCGGAGGGATTGCCGCCGCGTTAATCGGGTTAGGGGTTGTCGCCATTGTAGGAGCGATGATCACCGATTTGAAACCAGCTATGATCAAACTTCTGCTATTGGTACAGTTAACGCTTGCCGGCGCCGGCTGGTTTACACAGGGTCCCAAGACGGAAGTCGCTCAAGTTGAGCCGGCTCGTGCGGTTCAAGTTGTCGGTACGAAAGAAGAAAAATCACATTCTGCAAGGGGAACAAGGCGGCCTGAGAAGGCAATTCCTGTGCCGGAAAAGTCTGCCACGGAAAAAACGGTTTCCATACCGGCGCCTGCCGAAACAGCGAAAGCCAAACCGATCCATACAGAAGAACCGGTTGTTCAAGCCCCGAAGCCACAGGAAGAAACAAAACCGGCTGCTGCACCGCCGGAAGTCGCTCAGCCGGCCGTTTCCCTTCAGCCGCCCTTTAAGGCCGAGGAAATCAATAAGGACAATATTGACCGGATTTATCTTGAATATTTGATTTGGAGAGCATTTCAGGGCACCCAAAGAGGAGAGCCGCAATCTATAGAGGTTCTTGATTTCCTGCGTTACGGCCACGATTTTGAAAGTGCCAAGAAGAATTTTATGGAGACCTTGTTTCGATCAGCCGGTATTGTGGACGGCCGAATTGCGGATGGCTTTACTTTGGCAAAGATGAAGAAGCAGTACGGTGAGGGATTGGTGGAACGCAATGTTGAATTGGTGAGAAAGTATGGCATTGTGGAATTTGCCCAACGAGGAGAAGGAACCTTTTATCAGTATGCAAAAACCAAATTTGCCGGGGATTATGAGGGATACAATGCTTTAACCCCTCAGCAAAAAGTCACTTTCTTTTTAAGCCGCATGAGCCGCGAGGAACTAAGCGGTTTGCTTTTGGCGCATCCGGACAGCCATAAAATTTTTGAATCGCCTCCAGCCGAAGCGAAACAAATTCGACACATCAGTTCTGAAGAGTTAACCAATTATCAAAAAGAACAATTTGGAATTTTGGAAGATCAATTGATTGCGTTCACCAAATTGATCGGAACCCCTGAAGATGATCCGAATTATCTCAGTCCGCTGGACTGGTATGTGCTGACCTTTCAGCCGCTTTTCAACGCCCCGCTTAGTCTCGAAGGAATGGATGCCCGTGATTATTTAAGTGTGATTATTGGCGAGATTCCCAAACGGATGGAGTTTTATAAGAGAAATGGCGTTCACGATGAAAGTGATATTTTTACAGAGAATCGCGACTTGATCGGGGGCTTTATGCCGCATCTGCACCCCAAGAAGGCAGTGCCTTATCAAGCGTGGCAGAGGCATCGGAATACCTGGCGGCAAGTTGTTCGGCGTAACGGATGGCCTGATTTGCCTTTTGAAGTCGTTTTTGGGGCCGCTGTTCACCGAGCCCAGTGGTATCGTAACCACACAGAAGATGTGGCGCGTGCAAGACCCAGTATTGTTCCGAAAGGATTGACCAAGATTGAAAATAAAGAAGCGGAACAAATCGAACTCATTAGAAGGCTTAAAACCGGCAGACTCGATCCGTCCCCCAATCAAAAACGGCAGGTTAGTTTTAGGGATTTACATAGGAAGGTTTATTCAGACGAAGAGCGTGGTCCTATGTTTCTGTTTGATTTTTTGGATGAATACGGGCAAAACAGCGGACCGTCCAGGGAAATTATTCGCGACATTCTCTTGGGAGAATTTCCGCTTTCCATACGGGCGTTTACACAAGTGTCACCCGCTCCGAGAGCACCCGAACCGCCGAAAGATCCGTATCCCACCCCTCCGCCTTATGTGGCACAGCCGTCACCGCCGCCGGCAGCAAAACCGACCAAACATAAACCGCAAGACCGGCCGTTCACCATTTTTTGGGGTGATTTGGGCGGTTACAGAATAGGCCAGGGAATTAATCAGGCAAATCGAGCGGCTGCCCAGGCATCACGGGCTGCGGAAGATTTGCAGACCCAAATGAATCAAGCGCTTGCCCAACTTGCTTATCAGCAGGCCCTTGATGTTTGGAATCTGGACCAGAAAATGAATTATATGATGCATGGAATTGATCAACGGCTTTGGTATCAGGCACAGAATGATTACTTACAGCGCCTTGATACGCATGCCTTGGATCTTGCCAATCAGGAAAGACACTTAAAAGGGGAGCTTCCCAAGAAAACATTTGATTTGATTGCCGAAAACTTCAGCATTTTCATTCTGACCCATCCGGAATTATGGGAAGATCCGAACGCAAGAGAGTTTAAGGTTTATAACCGAGACCGAATCACCAAATTTGCTCAGCAGCATCAAGCGCTTTGGAAATCGGGATATCTTCAGCAATTGTATGCGCCTGAGTATGGGCCTTTTTTGATTCAACTTATCGAAGACTATGTCAATAGAATTTCCCGGCAATTGACGGTTGATTATATTCATCAACTAGCTTATGAATTAGAACGAGTGAAAGATCGATTTCCAGAAATCAGCGCTGTGCTTGAGGATTATAAAGACAGCATGGCATTGTTTAACAGGGCAGTTCAGGAAAGCCAGGGACATGAAGCAGAACTTAAAAGTCTTGAACAGCAGTTAAGCCAGGTTTCGAGAGAAATCAGGCAGATCAGAGAAACAAGAGATCGTCACAGGTCTGTGGGTTTTTCACCGGAATTTACGGCACGGCACAACGCCCTGGGCGAACGGCATGAAAGACTATTGTCTCGAATTGTGGAGTTGCGAGGCAACATAGCAAGACCTGGAGTCGTTTATCAAAACGTGAGCCGTAATTTAACAAGGGTTTATTTCGCAGCCCAGAAAGTCATGTGGCCGTTTTATTTCAACACGACCATGGCTCATGTCGTTGAATCCTGGGGTCAAACGATGCCGGAAACGGAAACAGTCATTCAGCGCGTCCGGGCGAAAGCCATGCTTCGTTCCGCGCTTGAACGATTATATGGAAGGCATTTTGACTTGCTTCGCAATATGGAAGATCCCGGCCATCTTTCAGCCACGGTAGATGAAATAACGGTGAAACGTGAAGCTGGTTCATGGGTTGATCCGATATTGGAGCAAATACGTCTTGAGATCGTCAGCCGTCCGGAAACACAGAAGGAAGCCCTTGCCCTTTACAATTTGATTACAGGCGCATCAAAAGTTAAGTTTGATCGTTCTTCAAAAGAGGAAGAATCTTTTTTCATCGCGTTCACTAAATCATGGGCACTTTTGGGGGTTCGTTCCGGCAGTTATGAGGAGAATTTCAAAAAGTGGGAGTCTGTTTTTTCAGATCCCGCCAAGAGGGAAAAATTAATTGAATTCGGAAGCCGGATGAGAATGAATTTCGTGCCGGATGCCAAACCCTTCTCTCCCGCCGACTTCGCTAAGCGGCTCAAGACAGAAGATGATATTTTGGGCTATGTAATGGGGGAAGCGCAAACCTTTATTGAATCGGGTGAAGACTGGGACCAGTGGTCTCGCCGGCGGGAGAAGGTGATTGAAATTCTTAAACCGCGTTCCGAAGCCCGTTCCGAAGTGAGAAGAACTGAAACTTTAGGTTCCATCAGCACATGGTTTAGAGGGGCGTTTCGGAAAATAATTTTTGCGTGGCTTATGACCGCGGCGCTTATTCCAAACATTCCGGCGCGGGCTTACTCGGCTCCCGCTCCTGCCGCAGGTCAGTTGATCTCGCAGGCGCTTGTCGCGCAGGTTGCCGCCCCCAAGCAGATTGTGCAACCGGAGGGAAAAGGGATGGTGGCTCCCGTCAAGTTAAGTCCCGAGCTTCAAAAATTCCGCGTGGAGAGTTTAAAACAGGAGCTCGAATATTTCAAACCAGGACGCGGTGTCGTTCGCACCTCCTTCACATGGAATGGGAAAACTTATGATGCGCTTGTTCCCTTGGACCGAATCGGCCCGGATGGCCGGGCCCTGTCACCCGGAAGAGATACGCGTTACACCCAGCCCTTGGTTTTGGGCCTGTGGGCCAATATTTTGGCGCAAATGGTGGAAGGCAGTATTCCGAAAGAAGCCATTCCTCCCGGGATTGATGATCCGCTGCTGGAACTTGAGAAATTCGAAATTTTTCTGCGCTATATGCACGTTACTTGGGGGAAACCCGTTTGGCTTCAAGTCAATCCGGATCCCAAGCTTGATCCGAGGCCGGGAGAAGGAATTGAAGACTTGGTCGGTTATGACGGAAACCTCGCGGTTGGTACTGGCGCCTTGATTGGAGCCCAAAAACGCGATCAAAACCCGGAAAGAAAACAACGAATTCAAAAAGTCGCGGTGCGGTTGATGCAATTGATACGTTTGGATAAATCTGTTTATGACAAGTTGTACGATCGGAATAGAGGTCTTCTGTGGGGTGATATCGATTTAAGAACCGGCCAGCCGATTAAAGGCCGGCACGCGGACCGGGTGCGAACCAATGAAGTCCGGGACGCCTTTGCGCTTGTGGTGATGGGCTTGCATGGTTTTCCCAAGGAGGTTTGGGAGAACGCTCCTTTTCGAGTGGATTCCTATCAGGATCGCAATGGAGTGTCCTATCCCATCGTGGTGAGCTGGGACGGAGGCGCTTTTCAGCATTTTTATAACGACATGTATTTACTAAGCCGCAGATATCCCCACATGAATGTGCTGATGGACAATGCGGCCGAAATGTTTTTTGTGGATCGTTATATCTCAACCGGTGGGAAAAGTTTCGGCTCTACCGCTGCCTTTGTCGGAAACGACTATGTCGGCAAAGCCGGTGTTCCCGGTGCGAAAGAAACCGCTGACCCTGTGCGGGAAATTACAGTGCCGGGTATGGGATTGAGTGTTTTCTCACCGCATATTCTGGGCCAGACACAGCGTGTTTTAGGACAGTTTAACGCGGGGAATCCGAATCTTGGCGGCCTTCCGTATGAATCGGTTGCAAATGGCAGAGTCACAAGAGAGCATTCTGCGGTATTAACCGGTCCTGGCGTGATCGTCCTTTCCCATTTGGGGGATCCAAATGATACGGAGGACTTCATCAAAGCGCAAGGGC
>CAYJWM010000015.1:6427-27669 GCA_964373885.1 uncultured bacterium
TCTTTACTCGAAAGAAAATCTCGGGCTTCCGGACAATATAGTTCGTGCCCCCCAAGGGAATGTGGAGCAAAAACCTGTCCCGCAAAAGCAAAAACCAGCACCCGTTCAGACACCTGTCACGCCACAGCAGAAGCCGGCACCTGCTCAAGCACCTGCCGTACCCAAGCCAGCGCCGGGTCAGCAAGCGCCTGTACAGCAGTTGCCCGCGCAGAAACCAGCGGTGCCGCAAGCTGTTCCACAGCAAGCTCCTGTGCTTGACCCAGTTTTAAATACTTTTTTTATTTATCAAGCACTTAAAGGTAATCCTCAACAGTATCCGGTTGATGGAAGTTCGAAATTATTTCTGAGCCAGTTTGAAGCGTTTAAGGCAAAGCTCGTAACGGATCCCAAGATAAAAGGTCTTGTGATTGCGCAGACAGATGCGGCGGTACGGCTCAGCGCGGAGAAGGGAGCAGTCGAATTCCATGGAAGAGATTTCGCCAACATGGTGGTACAAGTCGGTTTGAAGGAAGCGATTCAAAAGGCCAACGATTTTTGGCAAAGGATTGGTAATGCCTTGGGGGTGAAGTATCCGGTTATTCAAGGCGATATTCTTTCGCTCGACACGGGTACGCAAGGCCGTTTCATGTTTTATGTGCAGCAAGGTGTTTTCAAAGGATGGGATGTGTGGGTTTCGGAGAGTGAACAACTTGTTCAAGTCTATGAAGACGAAGCAAAGTTAAAGCAGGTCACACGGGAAGCGTTCCTTACGGAACAGGCGTTTCAAGGCAAATCTATTGATTTAACCGACCCCCAGGTTCAGAAACAGTTTCAGCAGTTTGAAGCGGGTCTTTCTCGGGACCCAACTGTTTCAGGGGCAGTCAACGGGCTTATCGGGGCCCGATTGCGTGAGGGATATGAGGCGACGGAAGGACTATTTGAAAAAATTGCGCAGTATATCAGCCAGCCCGAGTACCGTGTCGAAGTGATTGAGTTTGCAAAGCGCCTCAAATATCTCATGGCTTACCGCGGCCGCGTAGAGGATATTGATAACGCGGAAACCTATCAATCTCCGATTAGTTTGGATGACAATAGGGACCGCGGGCTTATCAACGGCCTATTGATACACCTTTTGATTTCACGGGATGCGGGGGAAGCGTCTTTGGCGGTCGAACGGTCCCTTGTGCTCATGAAGCATCAGGATTTCCTGCTTTATCTTGCGCCGCTTCTCAATGAAGACAGAGTCGTTTTGGATGACACCAAATTAACCCAAGAAGAAAAAAACGAGCAATTGGAAGTTCCCGGCACAATCGGTTATTGGGCCACCGAAGGCATCAAAGATGTGGCCGGATGGGAACCGACCGAAGAAGCGCGCAGGACTTTTCTTAAAACGTTTTTCTCTTCGGTCATTACAAACCGCGCCAATAAAGATTTTATGGAAATCGTATTACAGAAAAGCGTCGCTCATGACGAAGCGGTTCTAGCAGACCAGAATTTAAACAAAGAAGAAAAGAAAGAGCGGCTTGAAGTGCCCGGCCTGGAAGCTCATTGGGGTGCGCATCGCGCCCATCTTCAATTGCACAACGGGTTATCAGAAGCTGAAGCCGATCGTTTGTTGAATTTGAGATTTCATGAGATGGCACGTGTCGTTGGGGGAAAATGGATTCCGGAAGGCGCGACCCAGGAAATAATTCATGAAGGATTTCTTGAGCTGCTTAACCGCCTTTATGACGCCGATCCGAATCAATATTATAGTTTAATCGGCGATATTGTCGCCCGTCGCCTGCCTGAGAGAGAATATATCAATAAACAGGATGACGATCAGATCTATGACTATTTGGTTTATGTGGATGAGCACTTTAAAAAAGAATTGGGCGAGGCCATGCACGTGAACGAAGATATTTTCATCGCGACGGAAATGCTGTACCGTCATGGGACAGAAGGAGCCGTGCGGACAGACTTGGACCATTTGATCACCACACTTAAAACCGACATTCCATGGCAGAGCAATACCTTTATTCGCGATATTTTCAGAATCTTATACGGTCAGCCGCTTTTGGAACGAAGTCCTTATTTGGAAGCGCAGCTTCGCAAACGGTTGGAGAATGCTCCCATGGAATTAAGGGACGATTATGCGGTGATGATTGAGCAGGACATTCTCGACCATGCGGAGGATGCGACATTCCTTAGTTATTTTGTTCTTCAGCGCAAACTTGGTACGCCTTTGGAACAGGTTTTTGACCGGTTAATCTCTTTAACAGAGCAGCACACGAACCAAAAAGAGACATTTGAAGAATTGCGCCGGCTGACGGCTGAATTATTCGGCAACCCGGAAGTGGCCCAAAACCTACCACCCAAGACTTTGCTGCGGCTTTATTTGATGTACCCCCAGCTTCGGCGCAATTATCAAGAATCGCATGCGGGACATTTGAATCATTCTATCCCTCCTCAGGAACTTTTTGCGCTTGCGAAAATCGAAGACAAATACGGTGCCAGTATTGAAGGAATCAAACGTCTCTACCAGGAGCGTCATCCGGAGGGGGATGCTTCCAAGATAAAACAAATGGCATTTTTGGAAACGATCGGCAAATTGGCGGAGGATGCGAAACTTCAAGGAGTCTATCGTAAAGAACAGAAACGCAACGGAGAATTAAAACCGCTTTATCACATGCTTCAACTGGGTGAAAAATTGTCTGCGCTCCGGGAAAAAGGCGGACGAATGGATGAAAAAGTGGCCATTAATATTGAAACCAGAACTTCTTATATTTATATGATTCAGGGGTTATTTGCCGGAATGCTTGCTTTGTGGTTTTTTGGAAAATCAGTGCTCACTTTATTGCGGCATTTCTTGAAAAAGTTTCTTGGAAGAAATCCACCACCACCTGCCGCTTCTCCTACTGCTCCGCCGGCAGGACCCGGCATTAGTTCCGGTCCGGCACGTTCCGAAGCAAGAAGCGTGATTCATCGTCCGAGGGGTGTCGAGCCGCGCGATGCAACAGCCGGCGAGAAGCTTGCGGCCATCGGCGGCGTTGTGCTGTTTGGAGCGGGTTTGGTCACAATGATTTTTTCGATTTTAGCGGTGAACATGGCTATTCCGGGAGCGGGACTTTTAGCCAGTCCGGCTGCTGTGTTTGCATTTCTTAAGCCTTTTGTATTAATGAAAGTATTGAGCGGTATTTCCATGGGAGTGGGTACCACGCTTTTTTTAAGGGGAATTACAAGGCCTCATCAAAAATTAATTCCGCACGAAGAAATTAAAGACAAGGAAGGAAATGAAATTGTGACCCAAAAAGAATTTGACCGCCTGATTGAACTGTTCCGGAAAAAAGTCGCGCGCCGGTACGGTGCCAATTCCGCGGAAGCGCAGGACCCGATCGGCGCCATGATTAAGGAAAATCTCAAAACACCGATCCGGGCATACACATTTATCGCCACTGTTTTTTCGGCCACGTTTATTGCGACGGCCTTTTACGGTTCCATTCCAAGCTGGTTTATCGCGAATACAATCATTATCGGACTAAGTGTTTTTCTTTACCCATTCCTTGTTTTTAACATTGCCATGCTTGCGTATTGGTCGATTTATTCCGTGCT
Organism: uncultured bacterium; assembly: GCA_964373885.1. Lineage (GTDB taxonomy): Bacteria > Omnitrophota > Omnitrophia > Omnitrophales > Danuiimicrobiaceae > CAYJWM01. The sequence goes on from CAYJWM010000015.1 coordinate 9,998, forward strand.
TGTGAAAGCAAGATATTTGATGGTAGATCCGGAAATCATGGAAAACGGTCTTACCGAGGATTTTAAACATGTTCACTTTCCAGTTGTGACATTTCCTTCAGATTTAAAAGGCAGCCCGGAGAATGTTCAAGCCAAAAAACGGGAAATTGAAGAAGCTGTGCGCGGTGCCTACAATACTTTTGCAGAGAATTTTGATCCCAATCAGGTTGTTGCCATTCTGGGCGCAAAAAGGCCCAAGGATGTGATGAATTATATTCAGGAAGTGATCGAGCATTATCGCGAACAATTCAGAAATGAATTTCCCGAATATGCGGATTCTGCCGAAAACTTCGGGTTTTTGACCGTTGCCGATACCAATCGTCTGAAAACCGGCGGTTACCATAAAGGGCTTTACGGAGCTTTGATGGGCAAAAACCAGCATTTGGCGTATGTAGGTGCTGAATACGGGCAGCATGGGGCCAATTACGGGACGGGACCCACGGATGCCAGTTTGCGCGGCAAACATGAAATATTTTATCGGAATTACGAGGACGGAACAGCGACTCCGAGCCAGAGTTTTATTGACCGCATTCTTGCAATCGGGGCGTCTGAAAAACCCTTTGTGCATTTCAGTGTGCGGGATGTGGACAATCAATCCCCGCCTTATCCGGTCCTGGCTTTTCAGGATCAATTAGTTCATTTAATCAGCAAATACCCGACGGACGCATACAAACCGAAATTGATCGAGCTCCTTAAAAAAGTGAATCGAGTAGATCAAATGATTGGTCGGGCCCGCAAATTGGCAAAGCAGGTAAAAGAAAATCCGGACCAGCACCCAAGCCGGATTCGAAATGATGAGCTTCGAAATTTGGTGGAACAAATTAATCAATTGAAAGGTGGACGCGCTACAAAAATCGAATACTGGCCGGGCGGCTATATGCGGCTTGCGAATGCCAAACTGGTCGCGAACCCATTTGTAGGGTTAATTCAAGGCCGGCTTACTGTTTATAACGCGGGAAATAATTTATTTAATTTCGAAGAATTCGTAGCCCGTGAATTGTTAAGCCCGCCTCAACAGGCCTTCAATGATATTCTCGGACGCTTCAGCTTTTTTGGAAAAGACTCAGCGGCTGATTCCGTCCTCTATATGCTTTTTGTCATTTTTCCGGAGCGCCTGTATCTAGATAATTTGAGCCATGACCATTTTGAGTCACCATGGATAAAACCTTATTATGATGAAAGCGTGATTATGACCGAGGAATCTGTCAGCAATGCCGGCTCGCAATATATTCAGCATGTCCGGTGGTATGGAGGAGATCATAAGAATATAGATGTGCATCATCCTGCCCTAGGGGATTTAACATTAGCGGCGAGAAAAAGTTATTATTCTTATAGAAGAATAAAAACCAGAGAATTGCCACGCACTTTGGTGGACGCAGAACAATCGTTGAAATCGGCAACCAAAAAAATGGGAGGTACGGCAACAACTTCTTCACCAGGACTCAATCGATTGATTCGATACGGTCATAAATTAGATCAAGCGGACTTTCAAAATCGATTGGCCGAAGAAATGTTCCGAATTCCTGCGCTTTTGGGTGATTTCGAACAGGCGCTTACGGGAGCCATAGATCCAGCGTTACAAAATTTGATTGCCAATGTTTCAAGCACTCCGGGCGATGCGGTTAAAAAAGCGGATTCCATTTATAAAAACGTATCGGGAGAAATTGACCGTCTTATTGCGCAAATCGATCGTGATTTTCCGCGCGCGAACAGGTCTGTGCCGGCAGCTTTATTGAAAGTAAGAGCTGATCTTCAAAATATCGCTTTTAATTTATCGGAAGCAACGCCTCCCAAAAAACTTCCCGTATTTCATAATGATGAACGTCCTTCTTTTGCGTCCACTTTTTTGATTCACATGATCATACCCGGCTTTATTACCAATTTGGCTTTCGGCCTTTATTTGGCTGTTCTCATGGCATTTGCGCCCGTTCCTTTGGCTGAAGAGCAGGCGCTTTCCTATTTGGCTTACCTTTATCTTGTTGGGACTCTGACCGCCTTGCTTACATCTGCCAAATTGCCGCGTCCTATCAAATATGTCCTTACGGTACCGATCATGATGTTGCGCGCCGTGCTTGATGTGGCCTCCATGATTACGGCCGGGCTTAATTCAAAATTAATTTATGGTTTGAGCTATCTTATGCCGTCCAAAAAACTTAAGGAACCCATGAGAATTTATTCAATGCGGCCTGAAGTTCCATTTAATTGGTATGTAAGGAAAATAGTATTTGCATTGATTATGGCGCCTTTCCTTGTCCTTTGGAGTATTTGGGAAACGATTTTTAGCACCTCGAAGCTTTTAAAACATATTTGGTCAGAAAATGAAAAGCAATGGGTTGCCAAAAGGGATGCGGATATTAAAGGTAAAGCCGGATGGGTCGGCCAGAAAATTGTTGACGATCTGTTAAAGGTCGTTTCTATGTCAAAACTTTATGGACAGCAGAAAGGGGCGCCTATTGCTTTTGGGATTTTGCTTTCTTATGCTTATTTGACTTATTCTTATTTTGGAACTCAATATGGAGCTTGGCAGCTTGCCGTAGCCACTATTTTCTTCTCCCTTCTTCTCGGATCTTCTATTGATTATGTCCAATCGAAAAAACTGACGCTTACTTTTCCATTCGGCTGGTTTATTGCTTTGGCTGTTTATCTATTTTCTCCTCCCGGCATCCAGCTTCAAATACCGGAACGCATTCAACCGGATGTCCGTCCCTGGTACAGAATTATTATTGAATTGCCGGGTAAATTACTGACATCGCTTAGGAATGATGAAGGACTTGCAAGGGTTACGTTAAAACCAAGCGACACAGGATCGCAGTTACGCGAGGATTGGTTTCAGAAGAAACATCCGATTCTGGCATTTCTTAAGAATCATTCCAGGGTGCTTCTCGGCTTTTCCATTTTTACGGTTATAGCTTTCATGCGCATGACGGGTTATGTCCCTCATTCGATCAGTTCCATGGTTGCGCTGACGATGGTGTTTGGATTGATTTATGCCGCTTTACCCACCATCGCGACGTTAATCGGTGAAATCGGAAAGCTGAAACTTCCGACCCGCACCTTTAATTTGGCCCGTATCGCCGTTTATGCCGGCATTTTTTCCTTATTTATCAGTCTTCCGAGCGCCTGGAGTTTTATTCAGGAAGCTCCTTCCCGCGTTGAATCGGCCATTGAAGAAGGATCCATGAGGAAGCTCGGCCTTGAGCCGGGTTATGTGTTTCTATTGACGTCCGCCGAAACTTATTTTCCGGGCAAAGGTTTGCGCGGCGCTCAAATTCCGGAAGAGAAAGTTCTGGAATGGCAGTATAAAAACCGGCCTCCTCCGCAAAATGGTTTACAAGATGCGGACATGGATCGAAAGCTTGAAAAAATGATCCAGGAGGGCGCATCCAAAGAGGGTGGGGCAAATCGAAGCGAAGTCCGTGAACAGGAGTTAAGGTCGTTTCGCGTTATCGGGAAAGGAATGGAGGGTCAGCGCGAGCGTGAAGAAGTGCTTAAATTGATCGAACGTGCGGAAGGAGAACAGGATAAGGTGATTTCTGCCAAGGGAAATGAAAAATACAAGAAATATCTGGCCAAGATCGCGGACTACAATTTAAAAGTTATACACAATATTGAAGGGTACAATCATTTAATCCAGGCAGATGTATATGTGGTAGATGAACGCCTACAAGACATGCGAGGTCCGCCGGCTTTTCTCTGGTATGACACTCCCGACCATTTTGCTTTGGGAGTTTCTTATCAAAGCGATCCTGCCAAAAGACGGGCCGTGTATATTTCCAAAACAGCTCTTGACCGTTTGATCGATCGTGATGCGCCCCTTTCCGAAGCAGCCAATTTCCTTAACTTCTTGGCATCTCCATTTGTCGCGGATGAGGAGAGAAAGTCCCGAGTGCTTTTTAGGACAAGCGTTCCGCTATTCGTTTCGATGGCCCCGGGACCCGCAGAATATTTTGGATTTTTGTTCGCCGAACTTTCTTCGGTTTTAAGAGTGGACATGAGCGACTCAAACGGGCGCGCCGTCTTGATGGATGCTTTTCTTGAGATGGGGGTGAACAGGGGGAGCTCGGAAGCAATTCGAATTGAAACCGGCCGATTTATCTTTCGCGGGACACCCCATCCGCTTGAGAAAACAGTTTTGATACGCCATTTAATTTCAGGGACACCGCTTTCCATGGACCAATTGGTGGATGAGATGAAAAAAGTGGATCCTGCCGTGATCCGTTTAAACGAGCACTATTTTGGCGATGCGATTCACGAGGCCTTTCGGAAATTGAGCACTGAGGAGTATCAAAATTACCGCGCCGCATTTCTTTTCTTTTACGATCATTACAAGAGTTTGGTGCACGATCGCGTGAGCATTCGGGTGTTTGACGAGCGCGGTGAGATTTATGGGCCGTTCCCTTCCGAAAGCAGGGCAGAAACTGAGGAGCGGACGCGTCAGATGGTTCACGGCCTTAAAGAGCGGTTGGCCGCGAAAGGTCTTTCAAGTAGCCAGGTCACCGGGATCGACGAAATAATGTCTCCGCTTCTTGCCGAGGCCCGCATGAGAGCAAAGGGGCCTAACCATAAGGAAATGATGCGTTCGCTTCGAAAGCTTGATCCCCATGCGGCAGGCGAAGTGCTCACCGACTATTTTAGGGAACGCGTGCAGAACACGAGGGTGATTGATCCCGCGACGGGAGAAGACCCGGAATTCAACGCTATTTTTACGGGGCCTTCCGGTGAAAATATTTTTTCCGATCGCGCCACTATGAACGCCATTCGATCCCTGACGAGCACCGTAGATGAATCGCATCAGCTGCTTAAGGATAAAATTCGGGCGTATTTTAATGCCTTTCCCGAGGGGAGGGCGGTACCCTACCGGGTCATTATTATTGGAACGGGCTCAGGCGTTCTGGCAGGAGAACTGGCGGCTGAATTTGGGGAGCAAATTCAAATCATTGAGTCAGATATTGAAACGGCGAATCTTGGAGACAGCTATTTAATTCATATGGAAGAAGGGCGTCACCGCCGGGTTCAAGTGATTCCTTACAATGCGGGCGATCTGCTGGCCAACGTTCCGGAGGATCAAAGAAGAAACTCAGTAGACCTCGTGATTTCTTTTGGAGCTCTGAGATACTTCGCGGATCGTGTGGGAGCGCAGACCGCGGAATCCATCAATAGTATTCTTGCCCCGAACGGAATTGTTTTGATTGGGGATATGCCCGATTCGGAGGAAGCGCATATCATTCCGAATTTCTCCGGACATTTGGAGAAGGCCGGTTTGTTTGCCGAGGAAGCGTCTCGGGAGCATGTAAAGGCCGCGCGCCTCACTACTTTTTATAACCTCCGCGCTCAATATGGGAACGCGGGGAACCAAAGCGATTTGCACACGTTCTTCAGGCAATCGGTGAATCGCCTCGCAAAAGAGGCCGGGAAGAGTCCAGATGAAATTCTGCTGTTTGATTTAGCCGGATTTAAATCCGGCACGGTTCGTTTGATCGTTGCCGCGAAAAACCCCGTTGTTACAGAGCAGGTAGCACAAACTGCCCTGAAGCGTTCGGAAGCGCGCAGCCGGCGGAAGCAGCCGAAAGTGATTGCCATTACCGGCGAATCGGGTGCTGGAAAATCGGCATTAGCGGCCCGGGTTGCGAGCGAACTTGGGGCCTTCAATTTATCCGTGGGTACGGTTTACCGGGCTTTGGTTTATTTTGCCTTGGAGCAGGGTCTCGATCCCGCGGATCGCGCCGCCTTACTTGAAAAACTGGGAGTGCTTGAGTTTACCAATGACGAAACGGGTTACATGCACGTTCTGGACCAAGGAATTGATGTCACCGATTTGTTGGAGCAGTCGAGATCCCGGATTGAACCCCGTGTTTCGGAGTTTGCGAAAGCGATGTACGACGATGTGGCCGGGCGATGGCTTCGCGAACTCAATCAGAGAATTAGGAATGGTGAAACCGTTGTGCTGGATGCAAGTCAAAGCGCTTTACGCCGCGTTCCTCATCCCGCCGTTCAGTTTTATGTGACGGCACCGGTCGATGAACGAGCCCAAAGGCGCGCCGGTGATCTTGAGAATATTCTCGGATTGGATGAAGCTTATCGGCGAGTGGTACAACCGGCAACCAGTGAACCGGTTGATGACGAAACCATGAGACTTAAAATCAGGGAATCGCTTGCCGGACAAATCAGCCGCCGGGATATCGAATCAGGACGATTACTTGATGAAACGGACGAAGGACAAATTGCCCAGGAAGCGGTTGTCATCAACACAGCGGAAGTCAATTTGGATGATGCTGTAAAATTAGTGAAACGGACACTCCATAGATCTGAAATGCGTAATGTGCTTCCTCCTAGTACCACTGCCGAGGAAGAATCTTTAGGTCCTCTTTATAAAAGAGACTTGCTTACCCAACAACCGGTTGAGGGTAAAATTCGAGCCACTCGAGAAGGCGAAATTCCATCGCTGCGTTCCATGACTCGCGAAGAACGCGAAGAATATAAACGAATTGCGATTGAATTGATCAAGCAGGGGAAAATCGCCGTCGCCATCTTGACCGGCGGAGCCGGAACGCGCATGCCGCTGGACCAATATCCGATATTTTTGCAGGATGTATTAAATCAGAAATTTAATCTTGTAAAAAGCGGACAGGCAAAATCAATTTTAAGCGGTCAAGCTTTCACGCAAGTAGACGAAATGCTTGCTTCGCTGCAGGTAACTCAGGAAGACTACGCAGGCCGTAAAGATGTCATGACTCATCCCGAATTTATCACAAAAGGCCTCATCCCCGTTGTGGAAGCAGGAAAACAATGGCGCACTTTTCTCGGGCTTCATCTTTATAATCAATATCGAATGATTCAGGCGCTTGGTATTTCAAAAGATAAACTCCCTGCAATCGTAGCCATGGGAGCTGCCAATCAGGATCAATTGAATCGCTTTCTTGAGCTGACCGGCTATGAAACCGAATTGGATATTCTTTCTTATACCGGATTTCCCGGCAAACGCGTGGTCGCTACATCTGCCGATGTCGAAGCCAAACTGCTCGGTCTTGTCAAAGAATATGCGGAAGATATCACGCCTTCCATTATTGCGGAAACAGGAAAGCCTTTGCAAGAAATTAGTGGTCCAGAGCTTCTTCAAATCGGAGAAAGAAAGATTTTGGCGAGAAGACAGGCCCATTTGGCTTATCATGCCGCCATGGATGAAGTAAAAAACAGACTGACCCATGAAGAGCTTAATCAAGATGAACTCAACTGGCTTTATGCAAAAGCAGGCCTCCTTGCTGAACATTATTCCAAACTTGAAACCATGGGCGGCCGTGACATCAGAAACCTTTTGGCTGAAATCGAAAACCAAATTCCCGTGCGAGCGCAGGAGATTGCTTCAAGCACACGGCCGCGGATCGATGTGAATCAAACGTTTGCTCCGTTAATTAAAACGTCCAGCAAGCGTGTCGAGCTTGAGGAACAGATTTTCGACCTTTATCAATTCCGTTCTTATGCGGCGGAGCACGCAGGCGAAGTTCTTCCGATCCAAGCGCCCAGAGGTCATGGCGGAATCTTTCACAATACATTCAACGATTTAAATGACCAGGAATTGATTTTACAACTGATCAAGCGAGGAGTTGAATATGTTTTCTATCGAAATATTGATAATACAGCGGCTCGGCTGAATGATGACTGGCTTGTGGAAATGGGTTACATGGTCAAACATGATCTCGACATGCTTCCTGAGGTTTCGCTCCGCCCTGAAAGCCAACCAGGTGGCACTTTAATTACTCATGAGGAGATTGAAGGAAACCCCATGCAGATTGCGGAGGATCCAAGTTTAAAGGGTACTGCTGTTGATCCTAAAAAAGCCCACTTCATTAATGATGCGGTTGCTTTAACATCTATTCGCTATTTTACGAAAGTTTATCAAACCAGTATGGATGAATTAAAGCAGATAGCGGAAATTAAAAACCCTGCAGAGCGTCACGGCCGGCTGCGTGAGATTTCAAACCGAGGATTTCGTCAGTATCCGATCAATCCTGTACCTAAACTTGTTCGACTAACGGGACATCCGGACCATCCATGGAATGAACGTTGGTTGATAGGAACAGTGTTTGAAACAAATATGTGGGAATCGACAGGAATCGAAACAGATCCTCCTTTAAATGTAAAAGCGATGGAAGTAGGATCGGTCGAGGATATCAAACAGTACATCCTCACGAAACTTAAGCTGCCGAAAGACACGAAACTGACAAATGAGAAGATTGAACATTATCTCGAAAGCATTCAAGGTACTCCCGCTTATCAAGAATTTCTAGATGAGTTACGCTGGGTTCGATTTGCTCCGACAAAAGGATGGGAAGATTATGTCGGAATCAACGCGGAAATCGTTAAAATTTTGGGACCTCAAATTGTGGAAGGTCAGTTGGTGCGGTCCGAAGTCCGTTCCGAACTTCCATCCGATGTAAAGCGCGATGATGATGAAGGATTGGGGCGCCTATATGCTGCGGGCGTGATACGCCATGAACCCGTGCAAGGAAATATTCGCGCCGTTCAAATAGGTGAAATTCCGGTCATGCGGTCTTTTACCGATCAGGAGCGGGGACGTTATAAAAAGATAGCTCTAGAAGCAATCGATCAGGGGAAAGTGGCCGTTGAGATTTTGGCGGGAGGCGCGGGGGTAAGAATGTCTGAAGAACCACCTCCACCGGATTTGGCTCGAGAAATGGAAAGGCAATTTGCATTGGTGCAAAGAGGTGTTGCGAATGATATTACCAATTCTCAAGATTTCGGACAAAAAGATGAAATGCTTATTTCCTTGCAAGCTACGGCAGATCGCTATTCAAGACAGAACAAACAAATGAAAGAACCTGAATTTGCGACCAAGCCATTAACTCCCGTAGAGAAAGTGGATGGCGCCTGGCGCACTTTCCTTGGCCTTCATTTGTATAATCAATACCGTTTTATGGAGCAACTCGGAATTTCAAAGCGAAAACTTCCGGCAATTGTTGCGATGAATGTCGGAAGCCTGGACATTCTCAATCAGTTTATGGATCGCGCGGGTTTTGAAAGCCATCTTGATATTTTGAAGTATGCAGGCGCTTCCGGCAATCGTGTCGTAGCAACGGTAGAAGATGTTGATAACCAATTGAAAGGGCTTATCAGAAAATATCTAAACGAAATGAATCCTCCTCCCGGTATCGTGCCTTCCGGCTACGCAGGCAAACTTAGAGAAGGAGATTTATTGGAAGTCGTTCACAAAGTGACCGCACGGTGGGAAGCTTATCTGGCTTATCGTGAGGCGATGAAGCACATCTTGGATCGATTCAGTTCCGAACAGTTTGATTTCAATACAAAAAATTGGCTTTTTGCTAAAGCCGAATTATTAATCGAAAATTATTCTCAACTTGCCGATTTGACGGGCTCCGAAATAAGAGACCTTTTGGGGAATATTGAGCGGCAGATTCCGGAACGCGCTCAAAAAATTGCGGCGGGGGTGCATGTGCCCATAGATGTTTTAAAAACATTAAAAGATATGCTGGAAGAAAAAGAAGCCTACCGCACAACAGCCGAAAATCAAATCGCAGACATTTCTGAATTTCGCTCGTATGCTGCCCAACATGCGGGAGAGCTGTTAAAAATTCCGACTCCACGCGGGCACGGGGGAATATTTCATAATCTTTTTAACGACGAAACCAACAGGGAATTGATTCTAGAATTAATAGATCGCGGGGTGGAGTATATTTTCTCGCGCAATATCGACAATACCGCCGCACGTCTCGACGAGGACTGGCTGGTTTTGGTGGGATATACGATTGGACATCAAGTTGATATGCTCATGGAAGTATCGCGCCGTCCTAAAGGCCAAGCCGGCGGTACGATCATACGGCGTTTGGACCGGCCGGGGCAGCCGATTCAGAATGCAGAAGACAGAAGCTTGGCCGGTACTTCCGTAGTTGTAGATGAAGCTCCTTACATTAATAATGCGGTTGCCGGTACCGCACTAACTCATTTATTCAAAGTTTATAAGACATCTAAAGATGAGTTAGAACAAATTACCCGCATCAGAGATGATGCAGAACGCCGCAAACGGCTGCGTGAAATTTCAGATCGCGCTAAATACCCCATTACTCCAGTGCCCAAAATAGTCAAACTCGGAAAAGATTCGGAACATCCTTATTGGAATTATCGCTGGGTGGTTGGGGGGCCGTTTGAAACCATGATGTGGGAATCTACAGGAATTGAAACAGATCCCCCGCTTCATATAGAAGCCATTGAAGTAGGATCTGTGGCGGATCTGAGTGCCTATTTAAAAAACAAAATGAATATTCCTCAGGACCAAAAGATGACGAATGAAAGGGTGAAGCAATATCTTGCCCAAATTCAAGGAAGTCCCGCCTATCAGGAATTTTTGGACGAACTTCGCTGGATTCGATTCGCCCCGACGAAAAATTGGGCGCATTACAGCGGCATTAATGCTGAGGTGGTCAAAATCTTCGCTCCTTATTTAGCAAATGGTGATTTGCTTCACCGGTCCGAAGCGCGCTCAGTTACCGACGAGACCTATTCCAAAGCAAAGGAATTGATTCGAAGTGGCACTCAAGTACAAGTGAAAGAAATTGATCATTTGGGTTTTCAAGGAGAAGAAAAGGAATTTCTGACACAACAATTAATTCAACTGAATACAAAAGTCGAAGGTTCTGAAGATCGCGGCCGGGAAATAGCCGCGAACGTGATCAAGAAAAAAGAAGAAGGCGCAAAATTGTTTGTGGCTTTCATAGATGTTGAAGGGGTGCCTGTCATTCTGGGCCAAGGACTTCTCATCGGAAATTTTGACCGCTTTGATGCCACCCTGACCGAATTTCAGGGGCTTGGTATTGGGACTTTGGTTACGCAAGCGAGAATGGAGGAGGCGCTTAGACAGGGACATTTGAGTTTCGTGTTATACGTTAAGAAAAATAATCAGAGGGCAATTGATTTCCAAAGAGGACTTTTCAATAAAGTCAAGCCGCGCATTCTCGAAGCCCGTAAAGAATTGCTTGTGAAGCACGGTATTAAAGAAGCGGGAGAACCTTTCGTAACGGAAGAAGAGACGGTTTATCCGGGAGATGAAACAAAAGAACCCATGATTTTATTTACGTATCATTTTGTTGATCAGGCCACGGAGCGTACGGTCGTCAGCGCAAAAATTGATTTGCAACCCGCCTGGCGCGAGAAAATTCAAGAAGGAAAAGTGCGCAATGTCGGGTTGGACGCTCGAGGAGCCCCTTACGTCAGACCGTTTATCGGGATTGAAGATCAGACGACCGGTGTTTTGCGGGGAGGTGTCGTCACGGATGATAAAGGGAAGGTGGGGATCAGCACCATTGGAGATTTGCCGGTTGGTCCATCTCGGGTAGAAATTAAAAACGGGAATGTTTACGACAAGAATTCCGGTGTTCTTCTGGGTAAAGCTCGAGTGGATCATTTCCGCGGGAAAAAGGTAGGACGCTTTGTGGCAGCTTATGATCCCTCTTTTGGCGGAAAACCAAGTGTCAATCGCACCGATTGGGTTCCGCACGATGAGGACACCTGTCCCTTTTGTAAAACCCTGTTTAAACTTCCGCTCGATGAGCTTCAATCGAGAATGGTTCATTATTTGGATTTAGGGGAAGCGGGAACATGGGCGGGTTTTTACCAGTTCATCGCGATCAATCCCGACGGCCATCATCTGTGGCTTCCTTATAATAGGAAAACCGGCGAATATGATCAGCGGGAACAGAAAATTATCTACAAAGATGTTTTGGCTCTTGTCTTGATCCCAAGGCGGGTTCGGGATGTTGCGGCGGTTGTCAATGATGTGGGTGCGACTGTTAATCACTCGCATTTGCAAACGATATCGAAATCCAAAGAAGAAAAATGGCCGGTCGAAACCTATCAAAGAAGGACTCAGCTTAAAGGTGAGGCCGGTGTCGATATTTTTGTTTTGAATGATTATCCGGGAGCTGCTTTTGTTTACAAGGGAAAAGATCCGGTTCAATTGGCTCGTACTGTTTATCAGGATATCGCCAAGTTTTACGAACAGAAAATTCCTGTCGAAGCGATTTCAACTGAAGACGAATTTTATCTCTTTCCCGTCAAACGGATTATTGTTGAAGAGTTTCCACATGCCATGATGGGTTCGACGCAGCGGGCCGGCATATTTCCGGTTTTGGATCGCCAGGTGTACGACCAGATGACAAGTGCTGTGATCAGGACCGCAATTAAAAAGGGCAGCACTCCGAAAGAAACGGCTTTATCTATTCTCAGTCGTTCAGAGGCAAGGGGCTCAAAAAGTCAAAACCGAGATTTGAGGCAGCGGATCGCGGCGAAATGGAAAAAAATAGACGCGGCAGTTAAAGATCCCTCAAAAGACGTCAGCTTGATTGTGGTGGCCGCCCATCCGGATAGCGATCAAGAAGTTAAAAATGCATTTCGCGCGCTAAGTGGCAAGGCATACCATCCAGCTGTAAAGCATTGGGTTGGCGTATCACCCGGGCGAGGCAGTGTTTCTAATTCTATTTTAGCTCTTGACGAAGCATTAAAGGCCGAGTTTGGCAACAGCTATGACAAGGAAATGCTTGAAGAAAATCGAGTTGATCAAATAGCTATCATTCTTGGAAGTGGTTATGGCAATCGAATGGAACCTTTGATTGCCCCAAGAGCTCATCGAAGCAAATTTTTTGTCACATTGCCCGGAGGAAAGAATTTCCTCGAGTTTCAGCTCCAGAGGCGCTTTCAAAATGTAGACAAACGCCGGAAAGGTGTCTGGATCTATTCGGTTGATGGGTTTACCCAATCGCAATATCCCATTCCCGAATCTCTGGGAAATGCCGGCATCCAAGTGTTTGGCAAACCAATGCAAACCACGGTTTCTTCCGTGAAAGACCTTGGAATTAGTGCGACAACAAAACCATTCCAAAAAGGAGCTCAGTCGATTGATTTTGCGCGCGAGAAGGCAACACAGGAGGAAATCCAGCGTTTTCAAAGGGAAGGAAAGTTGGAAGATTATGTAATGGCAAGTGATGCGGATTATTTTCTTAGTTGGGAGGCCTATTTCTGGCTTCTAGACCAAGTTAAAAGGATGCCACAGACAGCTTTGGGTTCGGAGAGGACCATTCTTCGATATAACTGGTTTGAGCATCTATTTGAAGCGGCCACTTCAGAATGGGAAAACTTTTCGCAACGTTACCTGGAACCGTATCGTGGTCAAGTGAATGAGGGAGAATTTGAGCGCCTGCAATTGTGGTATGCCCATGTATTTAGTACAGCAAAACAGGCGAGAGAGAAATTTGGAATAGAATTTGTAAACCTGGGACCATTTGCAAGATATCACAACATCAATCGTGCCGATCAATATTTGAACTTGCTTTTACAAGTCAGAAGCGATCCTGTTCTACAAGAAATGCTGAACACCACTCTCGTTGCGAAGAGACGTTTTCCGGATGCCTTATTACGATATGAGGGGAAATTGATTGATCCTACCGTGATTATTGACTCGGAAGTGGTGAAGGACCAAATTGGGGATGCCGTGATCCTGGGTTATAGTCTTCTCGGAAAAGAGATTTTGATCGACAATCATGCCGGGGCGGTCAATGTGGTAGCAGGTTTTGGCGGTCACGAATTGTTCATCGACGAAGGAGCGCTTGTGGCTGATGTCATTGCATTGGATGAATCAATTGAAGCGCGCCCTGGAACTGTGACAACCCAGTATTTGATTCGTGCGAAAGACGGTTCTCCTAAGCTTGTTCTTGTTTCTCTGCCGATTGACATTGATTTAAGGGCTGAAGTTAAAAAAATAGAAGGTGAAAAGGTAAGGTTTGTCCCTATTGACGAATTAAAAGTGTTTCCACGAACACCCCAATTGGCGAATCAAATTCCAAGTGCCGAAGAAGAAGGTCCGGACAAATACTCATTGCGGGAATTGCGGAAATTAATCGATCGGGATTTGACCGACAAAATCTTTAATCAGTACTTGCCGGCGGCGATGTCTGATAAGACAAAAAAACCCGAGCAAGTATTTGCCGAGCTCAAAGACATGCTTTCAGCCAAACGCTCTGAAGCCAGAATACCGGAGGCAGAACATTTGCCGGTCAAACCAGGACTTGGGGAACTTGGGGCAGCGGTTCAAGAGCCTGCAAGCTATCGGATGGAAGCTGAAAAAACAGAGCTTTTCAGTCCGAAGGCCGGCGCTTTTGGCGAAAAACTGGACGGTGAGTTTGCGGCATTTTTCGAAAATGCCTTGGCCGAACGCGGTGTTGTTGAAGCAAACGCATCTGATCCCGGGGCTTTAGTCTATGCATGGAAAGGCACCGTATCGTTTGATGAAGAACTTGAAACGGTACAAAATTTAAGAGAGCAAATACTTGGTCAAGGGCTTTCGAAATTGCGCCTTGTTATTTCCGTTGATCCCACGCAGGTGACAGACGCTGCGCAAGTGGTAAAAGGACTTCGTTTGGCGATTCCGGTTCAGGACCGGATTTCCATTAGTCCGGATAAATTGAGCGTTGCCGTCGCCAATGTACGTAAGAAACTCGGCAATTATGAAGGGCAGATAATCAAATTCACGGGCAGCGCTGAATTGCTCAAGAAGCAAAATATAGGTCTGCGTCAAACCGCTATCCGGGAACTGGCAAATTGGGCCCCTGGACATATATTGGTATTGGGTGATGGTGATATTGGGATTCAAACCGGTGTATCAATAGTGCAGATTGCGATTGATAAAATCGTTCAGGAATGGCTTGCTGAAGCTGCCCAATTAAGAGCTGCATAAGATTATTTTCTGTAACTCATTTATTTAAAGTATCTTACATGATTTACATTTTAGCCGCTAAGTTTGACTTTAGCTGTTTTTAGTGGTACTATTTACATAGTTATTAAAGTTATTTAAAATGTAATTTTTCATTTGTGCAAAAGATAAGTTAATATTTTAGTTTAATGGCTCTGCGTTTTTAACCGTAGGGCCTTGTGGCTTTTAATCTCCCAATCAAAGGAGTTTGTCAGCTCAATGACGATAAGCAGTTGTCAGGGTGATCAAAAACCTTTTCTCTTGCGGCTTGTAGCAGGGATCACTTTATTCACTTTTGTGGTCACGCAAGTTGATTTGCGCACAGCTTATGGCGTACCGATTGCACCCGCCGCTTCTCCGATGGATGCCCCAAAAAATGACACACCCGACAACATTCATTACATGCAGGACCTTATTGGAAGAGAATGGCAGACAGGGCCTTTAGCTCCTGCGACTCCTGAGGATGAAGAGAAACTGAAGGAAAAAACGGACAAACTTCCGCCGGGTGTGCCAAAAGACGTTTCAAATCCTCTGACCCGGCCCGAAGGTGATGTGATGATTGCGGAGGGTGCGGTGAGTATAATTTATTCCTATCAAAACGGCAGTTATTATGAGGTGGATAATCTCAGCCACCGCATTTTGTCTATCGGTGATTTTACGGACCCCAAAGATCCCAATCGCATTGAAGTGCGGAAATACTCTTATTTAGAGGATGAACAAGGGACAAATTTAACCCGTGTCTGGACGCTTTCCAACCGCCAGGGTGTAGAACTTGATACCTATCAGACATTTCAAACGGATGAAAATGGAAATGTGCGCGAACTTATGGAGTCGGGCCTTGTGACGGACGGCCATTTTATCAGGGAGCGTTCTTATAATTCAGTTGATCATACGGTCACCATTACCGACTTGTCCAATTTGTCGGAGAGGGTTTATGAATTAAATTCAAACGGGGAACCGGGGCGCTTGCTGGGATATCGCGGCGAGGAAAACGGAACAAAGATAAGTTTGGAATTAAAATATGACGATGTGAAAGGGACTCAGACGATTATCAACCGTATCGCCCATACCTTTGAAGTGCGCGGTAAGGACGGAAATCTGCTCAAAATCGGCATTGTCGAAGCTGATGGAAATCGACTGCCGTCTACGACGACTGCTTCGCTGATCGAGACTGACTCTGTGGAACTGTCGTCCATTGAGCGCGATGGCCAAACAGTTGAAACCTATCGGTTCATCCCAAAAAATCATCCGGAGCATTACCGGATTTGGGAACGGCTGGCTCAAGGCGGTGTGGGCCGTATCTTAAGAGCCAAAGACGGCGATTTGGATATCGAATATTTTTACGGCGTGGACAAAGAAACAGGTAAAGAGACCATTACCATTTTTGATTATTTGGAAGGCCGCTACCTTGAGATGACCCCCGTGGAGGCGGATCCGTCCGCTGCGGACGCCATCCTTGACCATGCCGGACGCTTCATTTCATCGGGCGCGATTTTAAGCGCGGTTCAGCGCGACGTGAAACCGGTTTTCCGCCGTGAAGCAAATTCATTTGTATTGATCGATCCAGATCATAAAGGATTCGAATATGTGTATGAGGCCCTGCCAGACGGGATCCTGGGCCGGCTCTTGAAAGCGCGCGGGCCCCCGGGGGGGGATCTCAACCAAATCGTCGATTTGGTGATTTACGAATACGACGACGTTTCACGCACCCGCACTACCTACGACCTTACCACGCAGACTTACTTTACCACTCCGGCCGATCCGGCCAATGAAGGAAAAATCTTAGACAGAGGCGGTTTTACCGTCCGCCCCGACGGGACTTTTCTCAAGGGATTTGCCTACCGCGACATAGACACCAAGAGTTTTGAATATGCTTATGACCTTTTAAGCCAAGAAGGCATAGCCACCGCCGTGATCGTGGATTCATTGACCGAAGCGGACCTGGCCAGTCTTCACACCCTTAATAAGGAAGTCGGCATTTTGGTTCTCTATGGGCGAATCGTTTTATTTACCTCAAGCGATGAGACCGAACTGCGGCTTTTGAAGGCCGTGGCCGAGCTGGCCAAGGAAGCGACCTTCATGGCGCATACCCATCCCGAAACCGAGGCCGGCCCGAGTGAGGTCGACATTCAAAATGCCGGAGCCGAGACCGAGTATGTGATTGCTAAAGACGGTGAGGTGTTTGGCTTTAATTACGAAGGCATCGTATTCTCCGGGCGGTCTCTCGAATATCTTTTAATGGAAATTAATCAGTCGGCCGGCGAATGGCAGGGAAGGCCGCGGGAAGAAGCGAAAGCGCGGCTTCTTTTGAACGCTTTTATCGCGGCCATGGACGCTTACGCGGCCGCGCCTGAGGATCAAAAGATGCTTTTCCGCGCGAGTCTGACTCCTCAGGAAATAGAAGCATATGCGTTGGCCAAAGCAGATTTGGCGGCCACGCTCGGCGTCAGTGAGGATCAGTTCGCGGAACGGGGGGTGACATGGATTATTGAAACCGTTTATTCGGTTGTTTTGAAGCATGAAACCTATCTTTATACCTATGGTGTGAATATTGCCAATGACACGGTCAACCTGCGATCAATTAAAGAGGAAACGGCTGGCATTATCCAGGTTTTCAAAGATGGCCGCTTGATTCAGCAAATCGATAACACGAAAGGTATCGTTACCAATTATAGCTACAATGATGCCACCTCAGAATATACAGTCGTTACCGATGAGAACAGTGATCCTACGGATGATACCACACAGATTTTTACATACGGCACAGATGGTGATCCGCTCACCGAAGATGATGTAATTCTTTCCACCGACTATTTCGATGATGCGGCCATTCACCGGAAACAAACCTATGACTGGTCGG
>CAYJWM010000016.1:0-27661 GCA_964373885.1 uncultured bacterium
TAAGTTTACCGAGATTATATCACGCGGATTCGTCATTGAATTCCCGCTTCTTTTTTAAAGACTGTGATCAGCCGGTCCGAATCCATCCGCTTGCTCCAGCATCGCTTCGCGTCGTGCTTGAAAAAATCAAGCACATGGTCGCGGAACCGGCCGAGCTCAAGGGAGAGCGGGCTTTTTCGTGCCGCACGTCCCCAGAGGCGGGCCAGCTTCTCAGGAGCGAGCCGCTGTTTTCGGATTAATTTTATAAGGTCATCCCGGTCCAGCGGATGAAACCGCGCCATTTTACCGATGGTCCAATGTTCGGGGGCTATTCGCTTGATGGTGAGCTTGCCGATCTTGCGGTATAAAGGCGCGGTGTTTCGATAATCCAGAAAACTGATCTGGGACCATCCGCCGACGTATTCTGAAAACTGAATGGCGACTTGCGCGCGATGGGCGGCCTCGCGGCATGCCCGGTCAATACGTTCCGGGACGTCCCGGGTTTTGCGTTTCGGCCGGATTTCAAAATCGATATCCGCGCTCGGCCGGAGATGGCCCATCAGTTTGGCGGCAGCCGCACCCACCAGGACGACTTCGCAGGCAAGTCCGAGCCGGCGGTCCAGCTCTTTGAAAAAAAGGTCGATTTGCTTCTTTTTGACATCTTTCATGACGGCCTCATTTCGGCGTCCCGAATGCGATACGTGATGCTCTTGATTTCATCGCGCGTAAAATAGTTCCGGAGCTCGAATTCGGCGCGCATTCCTTTGCGCAGGCCGGGCCACCTTCCCTTTCCTTTGCCAAGCAGGTCCTTAAAAAGTTCGACGACCGTCCGTTCTTCGTCGGATAAATGTTTTTGGGGGCTGGGGCGGACTACCGCTTCGGCAAGCCGTTCAATCCGCTCCCGCGTGAGCTCAAGCCGTTTTGTGGGTGCTGCCGCTTGGAAGAGCTCGCTCAAACTCACCTCCAAAGCATATGCGAGCCGCGAAACAGTGGAGACAGTCGGATCGTGCTTCCCCTTTTCGATATTGGAAATATTGGGTCTCGGGACCCCGCTTCTTTTGGAGAGTTCCAGCTGGGAGAGCCCCAGCTCAAGCCGTCTTCTTAGTATCCGCTCGCCTATTTCAATCATGACAAAATGTAGCATATTTACTACATTATGTCAACACGGACTTTTTTTACTTAAGTGCGCGCATATACCGGACGGTAAATAAGTTTCATTTTAGCTTTTTCAAACGAAGCAGTTTGGCGGCGGAGACTTCAACCACCTTACCTTGGCGGTAGATGACGACCTTGTCGCCTGTTTTGGCGTGATCCCGAATGGCTTGATCAACCGCTTTTTTAAGCGATGCTTCCGCAATTCGATAAAGCGGCTTTTTTTGCTTTTGTTTGTTCATGTGTCACCGGCCGATTTTTTGATTTTCTCATATTTTTCCGAATCGAGCACGAGCTCTTTTCCCGCTTCTTCATGGGCCACGAGGACCGGCTCCGGGCCGGCATTGTCAAAAAGGGTCCAGCTCTGCAAAAGCGGACGGTATAGATGAAACAAGTTTGCAATGCCGCGGTGAAACCGCCTGCGCGCTACGGGTTCCGGAATATGATGGCCGCCGCGCCGGACCCGTTCTTTGATGCGCCCAAGGGAAATGCTGACATTCGGAAGCCAGAGAAAGAACAAATGGATCCCATAATTAAGCTGCACGAGCTCACGAAAGAAATGAACGTAACTTTTACCGGCCAAAGTTGTCTCAAACGCAAAATCCTCCCGCTTTTCGACTGCTTGGCGCATCTCCGAGAGGAGTAGTTTCCCTGCTTTTAGGGCCGCCTGATCGGGCGCGAGCGGTTTAATGCCTCCTGCGATGAGGTCGGCGTTGATAAAATTTTGGCATCCCAAGTCGGGAAGGAATGTCTTCGCAAAAGTGGTCTTCCCCGCTCCGTTGGGACCTGCAATGACGTAGGCCAGGTGCAGCGCTTTGCCAGGCGATTTGGCTTCTTGGGAAACGAGCTTAAGCACAATGGTCTTAAGCGCTTCATAAAGCGGGTATGCCGCATCCAGGGAGAAATATTTCTGATGGCCCCGCATTTCGGAGCGAAACATCCCTTCGGCTTCAAGCCGCGTGAGATCTCGGGATAGATTGGCGGGGTCCGCCTCAAGCAAAACAGCCAGCTCGCGCAGATAATGTTTCGCACCCGGATGCGTAAAGAAATAAACCAGCAGCCTTCGCTTGGCCGAGTTTTTATTTAAGGAGAAGCCATGCCTTAGTGTTGTCATAATGTACAACAATTGTAGTATATTTATACAACAAAGGCAAGGGGTTTACATTTCCGGTGGACGCTAAGGCAAAAGCTCCGTTACAGAATACTACGCTTCCAAAAGTGCGGAGTTTATTTTGCGTATTCCGGAACGAACGCTTATTTGGCGAAACGTTTGTGGAGTTTAAGGAGAGGGTCTAAATCGCCCTTATCCCCCGCTCTTAGGGCCTTGAGGTATTCATCTCTGACACGCGTTTCAATGATGATCTCGTTTTCAGGCCAGACAATAAGCGGTTTGGCCTGCTCTTTCAAATAAATGTTTACGGCCAGGCGCGCCCAGCGGCCATTGCCATTTGGAAACGGGTGTATCCAAACGAGTCTATGATGAAGCCGGGCGGAAATTTCAAGCGGATCATGTTTGTGTTTCTCCCAGCTGGTGAAATCGTCTTCGAGTTTTTTCAGTTCGGGCTCAATATGGTGAGGCAGGACACCTACGCTCATCTCCCGCTTTCTTGGAATTCCTGCCCAACGCCATACGGCGCCATACATTTCCCGATGAAGCGTCTTGAGCCACGACGCCGTAATCGGTGCTTTTTTGCGTGACGGAATGCGGCCCAGATACTTGATATGCGCCTCGCTGATATTGGCGAATTCCGCTTCATTGAGTTCTTCCCGCGTCGTGATGTGGTCCGGAATCAAGCCCTCCAAGTCATCCGGCTCAAGCGGCGTGGCACCGCTCGGTTCCCTATCTTTTATCTTCATCCCACAACATCGCCCGCTTGTGCTGCAAAATCCAGGCCTTAAGCCGCTCGATCTCGTTTTTGATGACCCAGCGCGCCGGTTTCTGAAGTTCCATTCCCATGTTCGCAGCGGAGCCGGAGACCAATTTCCGGGCAAGGCGCTCTGAACGCTCCTCCAGGTCCTTTTGGATTTCCTTCTTTGGGACGAAGCGAATGACGGCTTCACAGCCCAGCGCATCGGCAAGGCGTTTTACGGTCGAAATTTGAAGGTCAGAGCGGTCGTTGCGTTCAAGTTTGGCGATATTGGCTTGTGCATCGTTAAGCTTATGGGCAAGCTGCTCTTGCGTCATGCCGAGCGCCTTGCGTATGGCGCGCATTTGTTTTGCGATTGGAATGGGCTCCGCCAGCCATTTCGGAATTTCACGAAGCGGCCTGTACTTGCGGTTGATTTGCATTACTGCCAAATCTCGTGTCATATCGCCCCCTCTTTAACTGATAAAATAATATACTATAGTATATTATTTGTCAATAAAATATATATTATAAGATATTTTATTAGGGGTTATTATTAAAGTTTTGTGGTTAAGGCAAAAGCTCCGTTACGGCCTGATTCACCAGCTTTCCGTCAGCACGGCCCTTTACTTTGGGCATCACTTCCTTCATCACTTTTCCCATATCTTGTTTTGAAGTGGCCCCTACAGCAGTAATGGCGTTTTTAACTATCCCTTTTAATTCCTCTGGGCTCATTTGCTGCGGGAGATACCCTTCCAGTATCTTCATTTCGCTTGTTTCCTTCCGTACCAGGTCTTTCCGGCCGGCTTTTTCAAATTCGGTAATGGAATCCTTGCGCTGTTTGACCTGTTTCTGGATGACATCCACTAAATCTTCGTCGTTTAAGGCCGGGATCTTTTTCTCAATCGCTTTATTATGGGCCGCCGCTTTCAGCATGCGAAGGGCGTCCAATTTAACGGTGTTTTTTTGCTTCATGGCTTCTTTTAAATCCGAATCAATTTTTTCGGTTAGCATCCCGCACCTCTTTTGCGTTTGTAATATTACCAGTCCTTTTCGGGTTCTTGTTCCTTTTGCGGCTTTGAAGGACGTCTTAAAATTTGAATTTGCTGTTCGGACGCTTTCAGGGCGTCTAAAATCCGATAGGCCTGCTGTTGGGACATTTGTCCCTGAAGCAGGACTTTGTCAGGGGTCGGAGCATTTTCATCCGGCTTGGGGCCTTGCTGATCAAGCGGGAGGATGTCAACCGGAGTCAGCTCCTGACCGAGCTTGTCTTTCTTGTCTTGCTGATCCTGTTTGTCCCGCTCTTGGTCCCCTTCTTCCCGGCGTGCCTTAAGCTCCTGTTCTTGACCTTGCCGGCCCTGGCTTTCAGGGGCTTGATCCTCCGGTTTGTCGCCTTTTCCGCTTTCTTCTTGTTCCTGTTTTTCTTTTTGATCGTTTTGACCCTGACCCTGCTCTCCCTCGCCCTGCCGGCCGCTTTCTTTCTGCTCTTGACTGCCTCCGCCCTGATTTTGCTCGCGCTCGCGTTTTTGCTGCTGCTGTTGCTGGTTTTTATTTTTCTGTTGAGGGGGTTTGTCCTTTTTCTCGCGGTCGCGCTGGTTCTGCTTATTTTCAAACAGCCCCTTTTTCTTTTGCAGAAGCTCGAGGTTATATTTGGCGTCCTTGTCTTCCGGGTTCAATTCCAAGGTTTTTTGATAGGCCTCAATCGCTTTGTCAAACTGCCCGAGCCGGTATTGCGTATTTCCGAAATTATACCAGGCGCGCGCTTTTAATTCTTTGGTGGGGGCATTTTGAAGGGCCTGGTTTAAATTGGCTTCCGCTTCCTGAAATTGGTCCATTTGATAAAGCGTGGTGCCCAGATTGTAGCGCGTTTCCGGCTGATCGGGTTTTCGGACCTGGGCCTTCCGATAGGCATCGAGGGCGGATTCATAACGTTTGTTTTTGAAATGCTCATTGCCTTTTTGGTTGAGCCCGGTGTTTGTTTCAAACAGCCCCGAGAAAAGCAAGATGACAAACAGCCCTGAGGAGCACAGCCGAAGCGCCTTACGCATAAACTTTTTCACTTTTGGTTTCACTCAGAAGGGTCTCTAAAACCAGCAGAATTAAGGCGAGTGAGATAAAAATTTGAAAATGGTCTTCCCGTTCCACAATCACTTTTTGTTTAAATTCCTTTTTCTCGATGTTTTGCATGTCCTGATGCACCCATTCCACTTCCCGTTCACTCGGGGTGGCCGGGGCGTATCGTCCGCCCGTCTCCTGAGCGATTTGGCGCAGGATATCTTCGTTCAGCTTGGTAATGACCACTTCCCCGCCGCGGTCTTTTTTATAGCCGCTGACGGCCCCTTTTTCTCCTCTCAAAGGAATGGGGGCGCCGTCTTTAGTGCCGATTCCGATGGTGTAAATCCTGATAGTTGCCTCCCGCGCCGTTTTGACGGCTGAGTCAACGTCTCCCATGAGATCTTCCCCGTCGCTTAAGAGGATGACGACATGATGTTTTTGTTTCGCTTCCGGAAAGCCCTTGACCGCTGTGCGTATGGCCTCACTTAAGGAAGTGCCCGCGTCGGGAATGAATCCCACTTTAATGGAATTGGCAAACAGAAAAAAGGCGTCATAGTCCAGAGTGAGCGGCGATTGAATAAATCCGGACCCGGCGAAGGTGACGATCCCAATGCGGTCTCCTTTCAATTGTTTGACGAACGATTTCATTTCCAGCTTCGCTTTTTCAAAACGGCTCGGTTTTACGTCTTCAGCCAGCATGCTGAGCGAAGTATCCAAAAGGAAAATAATTTCAATGCCCTTGCGGCGTATTTCCTTTTTCTCATTTCCCCATTGGGGCCGGGCCAGCGCGGCGATCAGAAAAACCAATGCCGCGACCAGACTTATTTTTTTAATTATTTCTTTTGTCTGAGAATGAGATTCACTGAGACGGCTTAAGGTTTCCCATTTTCCGAAGGCATTCAAAAATGCCCGTTTTCGATACCACAGCCAAACAAAAAAAAGCCCCACCAGAACCGCAAGCCAAAGCGCATAAAACCATTCAGAATGCAGAAATTGCATGGGTTTGTTACCTTATGGAATTTTGAAAAATAAAATTTTTCCGACGAAAATTTCGATTATCAGCACCAGAAATCCAGGGATCAAAAACAGCGGATACCGTTCCTTGAAGTTGGTGTATTCTTTCACTTTGACATCTGTTTTTTCAAGCCGGTCGATTTGTTTGTACACGTCGGCCAGCGCCTTTGGATCCGCGGCCGGGAAAAAGAGGCCTCCCGTGATGTCGGCGATGCGTCTTAGAATGTCGAAATCAATGTCCACCTGGGCCTGGACGTAACGCTTTCCGAAAATCGGATCTTCCACGGGGAACGGCACAAGCCCGCCCCTGCCGATTCCGATCGTATAGACTTTGATCCCGAAGCTTTTGGCGAGCTCCGCGGCGGTGACCGGGTCGATGTTGCCCGCGTTGTTGGCGCCGTCCGTGATGAGGATGATGATTTTGCTTTTGGCCTCGCTGTCACGGAGCCGGTTGACCGCATTCGCGAGGCCCAGGCCGATCGCGGTCCCGTCTTTAATCATCCCGATTTCTATTTCCTCGATCAATTTGACGAGGATTTCATAATCCAGCGTCATCGGGCATTGGGTGTAGCTTTTGGCCGCGAAGACCACAAGCCCCATCCGGTCGTTTTCCCTTCCCCGCACGAACCTGATCGCTTCCTGTTTGGCGACGGCCATTCGGTTGACCGGTTTAAAATCCTCGGCCAGCATGGAACCGGAAATATCCATGGAAATCACAATATCGATGCCTTTGGTCTCATATTCCCGCTCGGCCTCAACGTCCTGCGGACGCGCCAGGGCGAGCAGGAGCAGTATAAAACCGGCCGCCCGCATGACGCGGAGCATCCATAAAAGAAATGCCGCCGATTGGCCTGCCTTTGCCTTCTTCACTTCACTGAGCGAAGAAAATTGAATGACGCTCCGTTTCTGGCGCCGGGCCAGCCAGAAAAGAAGCGGCACAAGGAGCAGGAGCCAGAGATATTCCGGGGAATGGAAGCGAAACATACGGTTACTGCTCGCTTCCCGTCGGAGCGATGATTGTTTCCGGAGTTACTTCCTTTGTTTGGTCCACGATTTTTTTCGCTTCCTGATTTTGTCTCAAAATCTCCGGCGGTGCGGGCGCAAATTTTGCAAATTTCACCAAATCGCAGAATAAAAGCGTTTCCTTAATGAGATTTAATTCCGCAGACCCCATTTTGTCTTTCAGGGCGGCCATCACTTCGTTGGTGGTCAGTTCAAGGGCATGAATATGATAACGCCTTTCAAAATACCGCCTTAAAATTTCGGACATTCGGAGGAAATAGGTTTTGAGCTCGCCCCGTTGAAGCAAATTCGAATGGCTCAGCTCATTTAACGCCCGATAGGCCTCATCCTGGGGGCTTAATATCTCCTCCGGTTTTCGCTCAGCGATTCCCGCTTTTTTTCTGAACATTTGCCAGAACCATATCCCAACCCCGCCTCCCGCCGCCAGAAGCGCAAGCAGCATCCAGGGCATGAGCGATGTGCGCAAATCCACCACGCCTTTAACGCCGCGAATGTCGCTTGCGGGATCTTTTGTTTTATCCACGCTTTCGACGGTGATAAAAAGCTTTGCCGTTTCAAGTTTTGAGAGCTCGCCTGCTTTTGTCCGATACCGGATGTCAATGGGCCGTATGACGTATTCCCCTAATTCGTAATTGGTGAGCGTATAGGTTTTTCCCTCAACGATATGGGTTCCTTCCCGATAAGAAAAATCTTTTTCGCTTTTGATTTCAAAGTCATCCAGCGCTTTGTAGGCGTTTGTGTCAAGCACCGTGAGATCCGGCCGGTGCGTGATGGACAGGCGGAACAGAATTTCGGAACCAATGGTGATGAACGCATGGTCCACCTCTGCTTTAGCGGAAATATCCGCTTCTTCCCCGGCGCAGGAAAGTTCCGCGCCCAGGCCCGAGAGCAGACAAAAAAGGACAGTTCCCAAAAAAAGCCGTCTCATCGTCTAAAGCGCTCTTCTCGTTTGCGGAAAAACTTGATCAAAGGGTTGACATAGGATGAGCCACACGAGATTTTAATGGCATCGATTCCCATCAGTTTGAACAAATGCTCAATCTGATCCTGCTGGCGCTTTGCGTTTTCCTCATAACGCTTTCGGAAATTCGAGTCGCTCGTGTTGACGAGGGCCCTTTCGCCCGTTTCACCGTCCTCAAGCTCCATCCACCCGCAGGCGGGCATTTCGGCCTCGCGCGGATCCGTGATCTGAACGGCGATGAGGTCGTGTTTTTGGTTTAAAATCTTCAGCGCCTTCTCGTACCCTTGGTCCAGGAAATCGGAAATCACGAAAATGACGGCACTTCGGGTCAGAATGCGGTACAGATGCTCCAACGCTGTTTTGAGATTGGTTTTTGAGCCGGAAGGAGTGGAATAAAGGATTTCGCGCACCACCCGAAGCACATGGCTTCTTCCCTTTTTGGGCGGAAGGAATTTTTCGATTTTGTCCGTGTGGATCAGGAGCCCGACTTTGTCGTTGTTTTTAACGGCCGAGAACGCGAGGAGGCCGGCCAGTTCCGCCGCAATGGCGGACTTGAATTTTTCGGTGGTTCCAAATTGAAGCGAGCGGGACTGGTCCACCACAAACAAAACCGTCAATTCGCGTTCTTCGATGAATTTTTTGACGAAGGGCCGCTGAGACCGGGCCGTCACATTCCAGTCAATGGTGCGGATGTCATCTCCGGGTACGTACTCGCGGACTTCGGCGAATTCCATACCACGCCCTTTGAACACCGATTCGTATTCGCCGCCGAACACCTCATTGACGAGCCGCGTGGTGCGGATTTCAATATGCTTGATTTGCTTGAGAATGTCCTTCGGGATCATTAGCGTTTAACTTCGGAAACTTACGGCACTTCAACATGATCAAATATTTGAGAAATAATTTTTTCAGAGGTCATTTCCTCGGCCTCCGCTTCATAGGTGACGATCACCCGGTGGCGGAGTACGTCGAGCCCGATTTGCTTCACATCTTCAGGCGTGGCATAGCCCCTGCCTTCGAGAAAAGCGTGCGCTTTGGCTGCGACCGTCAGCATAATGCTCGCCCTCGGCGACGCTCCGTACGCGATTAAGGGCTTCAGATTTTCCAGCTTGTACTGCTCGGGATAACGGGTGGCGAACACCAAATCAAGGATATATTCCTTTACTTTTTCGTCGATATAGATTTGATTCACCAGTTTCCGCAGGTCCATGATCGTGTCGGTATCCAATGAAGGGGCCACGTCGATGGCGTGGCCGGTGGTCATGCGCTCGAGTATTTCTTTTTCCTCTTTCTTATTGGGATAATGGATGACCAGCTTGAGCATGAAACGGTCTATCTGGGCTTCCGGGAGCGGGTACGTGCCCTCCTGTTCAATGGGGTTTTGGGTGGCGAGAACCATGAATGGTTCGGGGAGATGAAAGGTGGTTTCCCCTATGGTGACCTGATGCTCCTGCATTGCCTCCAGGAGCGCGCTCTGGACTTTTGAGGGAGCACGGTTAATCTCATCTGCGAGGATGAGATTTGCGAAAATAGGGCCTTTTTTGACTGTAAAAGAGCCGTCCTTGGGGCTATAGACCAACGTTCCGATCAGGTCAGCCGGAAGAAGATCGGGGGTAAATTGAATACGCTGAAATTTGGCATGAATGGCCTGTGCCAGGGTTTTAACCGAAAGGGTTTTCGCAAGCCCCGGCACGCCTTCCAGCAGAATGTGGCCGTTTCCGAGAAGTCCGATGAACAGGCGCTCGGTCAGATAACGCTGTCCCACGATCACCTTCCCGATTTCCCGGTACAGGCCTTCTAAAGAAGCGTGGGCTTCCTTTACTTGCTGGCCTATTTTTTTAATGGTGGCTTCCATGATTCCTCCAGATTAATTAAGGTTCGACCGTTTTCTTTTTTTCAATCAATGAAACGATGGTTTGGTATAGCCGGACGAGCTCGTATTCGGGGACTTCTTCGCCCGAAAATCGCATGCGTTCCGTCGTATTCAGAAATTCTTCAAGTATTTGAACTTCTTTTTTAGTCCATTCTTTCTCGGCTTTCCGGGCTAAGGTATTATAACCGTCCCGCGGTCCGTTCCAATCTAATTTTTGTGTCAAATAGCCCTCCGTGATTTTATGGAGCCGGTTCAGAAAATCGGCCGTTTGTCCGCGCGTTATTTCATCGCGAAGCGGGGTGAGTTCAGTCAACACAATCTCCTCCGGTGTTTTTTCGGGGATTGGGCTGGAAACTGGTTTTTGTTTTTTACGAATCAAAAATACGGTTAAAGCGCCAGTTCCAAGAGCGGTCAAAGCGGCCAAGCCGGCCCATGGGGCATAAGGCAGAAACGATTTTCTGATTACAAACGCGGCCGGTGGAATTTCAAGCGAAGGGCCTTGGCTTCCGTCTTCCCGCGCCCATGCCAATTTCAGTTCGTGAATTTTGCTCGGGCCGGGCTTCAGGGGGCGAAATCGGAAGGTAAGGGTTTGTTCCGAGCCGGCTGGGGAGTTTGCACTTGCGGTCATTTCCTGGCTGATCCCTAAAAATTCCAGATTTTCCAAATTCGGATTCGGTGGGAGCAATCGAAGCGATTGGCTGTTATCGGAAGAAAAATGCAGGCGCACTTGGTACAAGATCGTCGTGTTTTCCGAGTAGGTTCCCTGCGGTTTTTTGGTGATTTCAAGCACAATCGGCGGTTCGCCGAAGGCCTGTGCCTGCGCCAACCACGAGCCCATCAGAACCCACATCCAAAACGATGAAAACAACTTTTGCGGCATCCGGGCGCTGGGGGTATTATTTCTTTTCGTTTTCGTCACCGTCTACCACTTCATAGTCTGCGTCTACCACATCCGAAGCGTCACGGTTTGTTTTGCCTTCCTTGGCTTCCCCGGTTGTCTGCGTCCCCTTCTGCTTGGAGGCCGCTTCATACATCTTTTGCGCGATGGCGTGGGAGGCGCTCGTTAATTTGTCCGTCGCCTGTTTCATCGTCTCAAGCTCGCCCGATTTCAGCGCTTCCTTGGCTGATTTAAGCGCCTCCTCCACTTTTTCCTTTTCAGAAGAGGAAACCTTGTCGCCATGTTCTTTCAGCGTTTTTTCAATCGAATAAATCAAATTATCCAGATTGTTTTTTGCCTGAACCAGTTCCGTCTTGCGTTTGTCGTCTTCCGCATGCGCCTGGCCTTCCTTCACGAGCTTTTCCACTTCTTCCTTGGAAAGGCCCGATGAGGATTCGATACGGATTTTCTGTTCTTTTCCGGTTCCCAGGTCTTTGGCGGTGACATGAACAATGCCGTTGGCGTCAATGTCAAACGTCACTTCAATTTGCGGGACTCCGCGCGGAGCGGGCGGAATTCCTTCCAAATTAAAAATTCCGAGCGGGCGGTTATCGGCCGCCATCTGCCGCTCCCCTTGAAGCACTTTGACGGTGACCGCCGTTTGATTGTCGGCCGCGGTTGAGAAAATTTCCGATTTGCGTGTGGGAATGGTCGTGTTGCGCTCAATTAGGCGGGTCATGACACCCCCCAGGGTTTCAATTCCGAGCGAAAGCGGCGTCACGTCCAAAAGCAGAATGTCCCGCACCTCGCCGCCGAGCACACCACCTTGAATGGCGGCCCCGACCGCCACCACCTCATCCGGGTTTACGCCCTTATGCGGTTCTTTTGCGAATAGTTTTCGCACCGCCGACTGCACGGCCGGCATTCGGGTTTGTCCGCCCACAAGTACGACCTCGTCGATTTTGTCCACGGCGACTCCGGCGTCTTTTAAACATCTTTTGCATGGCTCCACAGTTCGGGCAATGAGATCTTCCACCAACTGTTCTAATTTTGCCCGCGTGAGCGTCATCAGCAAATGTTTCGGACCCGAAGCGTCTGCTGTGATGAAGGGCAGATTGATTTCGGTGGTTTCCGAAGAGGACAATTCGCATTTCGCTTTTTCAGCTGCTTCCCGCAGCCGTTGAAGCGCCATGCGGTCATTGGTGAGATCAATTCCTTCTGACTTTTTGAACTCGGCAATCAGCCAATCCATTACCCTGCGGTCAAAATCATCCCCGCCCAAATGAGTGTCACCGTTGGTGGCTTTTACTTCAAAAACACCCTCTCCGATTTCCAAAATAGAAATATCGAAGGTACCGCCGCCCAAGTCATACACCGCAATGCGCTCGTCTTTTTTCTTGTCGAGCCCGTAGGCAAGCGAAGCGGCCGTCGGTTCATTGATGATGCGCAGTACTTCCAGCCCGGCGATTTGTCCGGCATCTTTCGTAGCTTGGCGCTGGGAGTCGTTGAAATAAGCCGGAACGGTGATCACGGCCTGCTTGATCGGTTCTCCGAGAAAGGCCTCTGCATCGGCTTTCAGTTTTTGAAGCACCATGGCGGAGATTTCAGGCGGAGTGTACGTGCGTTTATTTAAATTAAAACCGGCATCGCTATTTTTTCCCTGCTCTACTTTGAACGGAACCAGTTTGCTTTCGTTCTGCACTTCGTTGAAGCGGCGCCCGATAAAACGCTTGGCGCTGAAAATCGTATTCTCGGGGTTGGTGATGGCCTGGCGTTTGGCCACTTGGCCCACGAGCCGCTCACCCGTTTTGGTGAATGCCACCACGGACGGCGTGGTCCTATTTCCTTCTTTGTTCGGAATGACTTTCGGTTCTCCGCCTTCCATAATGGCCATGCATGAGTTTGTGGTTCCGAGATCTATTCCCAATATTTTTGCCATGTGTTTCTCCTTAACAAGTCATCAATTTGTTTATCGAAGTTTGCTCACGTCTGTAATTCATCAAGTTTTATGCCAACTTTGTCAAATATTAATTCCATAAGTCATTTAATGACAACAGCTTACGAGGGCAGAAAAAAGCCGTTTTCCGATTGGCAAAATGATGTGCCTTAAACGGACATTTATGTGCCATTATGTCTCAGCGATTTTATACTCTTTCAGTTTGCGGTAAAGCGTTCTTCTGGAAATTCCCAGCTTCTTTGCCGCCACACTTTTGTTCTGACCCGCTTCGTTCAGCACCTTTCGAATCATTTGTTCTTCCATCGTTCGCAGGGCATTCGATTGGTTTTTCAAAGGCATTGTCTCCAGTTCGCCGGCCGTTCGGATTCTTGGTTTCTTGATGTCCTCCGGAATTTGTTCCGTATCGATCACTTCCGATGAGACCAAAACCACCATGCGCTCCACAATATTTTTCAATTCACGCACATTCCCGGGCCAATCATAGTCCTGAAGCATGCTCATCGCAGCCGGAGTGATTTTTTTGATCTTCTTACGGTCGCGGTCCGCAAAGTAATTTAAATAGTGAGCGGCCAGCAAAGGGATGTCGCCGGGGCGTTCTCTAAGCGGCGGCATGGTCAATAAAATGACATTAATCCGGTAAAACAAATCTTCCCGGAAACGGCCTTTCGCCGCTTCCTCTTTTAAATTTTTATTGGTGGCGCAAATTAAACGCACATCCGCCCGTATGGTTTTGGAGCTTCCTACCCGCTCGAATTCTCCCGACTGCAGCACGCGGAGCAGTTTGGTTTGCATGGCTTCCGGGATTTCCGAAATTTCATCAAGAAACAAAGTGCCGCCGTCGGCGCGTTCAAAACGCCCGGTCTTTCGTTCCGCGGCCCCCGTGAAGGCGCCCCGTTCATGGCCGAAGAGTTCGCTGGCAAGCAGGGTTTCCGTCAGGGCGGCAATGTGCACGGTGACAAACGGTTTTCCCCGCCGGCTGCTTTCTTCATGAATCAAATGGGCGATCAATTCTTTTCCCGTCCCGCTTTCGCCCTGAATTAACACAGTGGAATCCGAGCGAGCCACCTGCTTGGCGAGTGATATCATTTTTTTGATTTGCGGGGATTTGCCGATGATCACCCCGCTTTCATGGCGCTCTTGAATGAGTTCCCGGCGAAGGTTGACGTTTTCTTCTTCGAGCGTACGCTGATTAAGCGCCTTTTTCAAAATCAATTCGAGCTCTTCAAAATTCACGGGTTTCGTCAAATAATAATAAGCACCCGCTTTCATGGCCTGCACGGCGTTATCGACGGTGCCGTATGCCGTTAAAATAATGACGATGGTTTCCGGTCTCACCTGTTTGATTTGCTCAAGCAATTCGACCCCGCCCAATTCCGGCATTTTTAAATCGGCCAAAATGATATCAGGGCGCTCTTTTTTGGCGATCAAAAGTGCTTCTTTGCCGTTTTCGGCCAGAAGAACGTCATAATCCATTCCCATGAGGTATTGTTTGAGTCCCTCACGCGTATTTTTTTCATCATCCGCGACCAGAATGGTTGACCAGGAATTCATTTTTTGCCTCTCGCGGGCTCCGGGAGACCCAGTTTTTCTTTTCGAACGGGAAGGATGAGCGTGAATCTTGTGCCTTCATGGGGCTTGCTCGCCACCTCGATTTGACCGCCGTGTTCGCGGATGATTTGATACACAATCATAAGACCAAGTCCGCTTCCGGCCTCTTTGGTGGTGTAATAAGCGTCGAATATTTTGGGCAGATGCTCTTCAGTGATTCCGATGCCGGTATCCTGAAATTGAATGAGGCAAAGTTTCCCTTTCAGCTGGGTGCGTATGATCAACGTGCCACCGTTTGGCATGGCATAAATCGCATTTTTAACGATATTCAGAAACACCTGGTAGATGCGTTCGGGGTCCATTAAAAAATCAGTGAGACGGTCGTCGCGCTCTTGAATGATGCGTATGCGCGCCGCCTTCAGCTCGGGTTCCAGGAAGGCAATGGTTTTAGAAAGCAGGTCATGAATTTTAGCCGGCTCAAACCGGAGCGGTTTTCGGCGCACCGCGCCGAGAAAATTTCGAATGATTTTATCCAGCCGCTCCATTTCTTCGCGGATGACCTGGACAGACGGTTCAATTTTTTTACTTTCTTTGAGAGGGAGCTGTTTGAGCGCTTTTGTGACCAACTGAAGGTGAATGCCCATCGAGTTGATCGGATTCCCGATTTCATGGGCGATTCCGGCCGCAAGTCCCACCAGTGACTCCAGGTTCTGTATTTGAAACTGTTCCCGGGTAGAAAGTTCCGATTGAGTGATGTTGCGGAGAATAAGAATCTTCAGTTCTGATTTTTCGCTTCGATCGTGCATCAACGTGATTTGCAAAATCATCGGACGGGGCGACAGCACTTCAAGCTCCTTTTGAAAAAGCTCTTCTTTTGTCTTCAGAGCCTTCGTGACGAGCGATCGGAGCTGCGGGTCTTCGAGGAGTTCGTGGACGTGGGCTGAAAAATAGTGTTCCGGCAGATTCAGAAGCTGCACAAATCGACGGTTCGAAAACACGATATGACCGGTGTCATTAAAAGCGGCCACCCCTTCGGGAATATGGTCGAGGAGCGTCGTCAGGAGTTTTTTTCCCCGGACAAGGTCCAGGACATAATCCTCTAAATGTTTCCGGTCGAGCCGGTCGATCCGTTTGACCAAACGCTCTAAAAATTCAGTGGTGGACATGGAATGACCAGTTACCTTTTCTTTTTTGCGATCATGATGAATTGGCGGAGAAGTTCGGGGTCTTTCACCCCCGGGCTTTTTTCCACACCGCTGGCCACGTCCACGGCATAGGGATTTACCCGCTCGATGGCGGACTTGAGGTTTTTGACCGTTAATCCACCCGCCAGAAACAATTTTTCATGCACATAGGGTTTGTCTTCAATCATGGACCAGTCAAAAGAAGTCCCGCTTCCCCCCATCCGGTCTTTCAAATAGGTGTCAAACAAAAACGCGCTCACATTGTATTCATCGATCCGCTTCAGACTTAGCTCGTCTTTGATCCGAAAAGTTTTAATCACGTCATAGCCCAAGTCGGTGAAATGCTGGCAATAGCGCGAGGTTTCATCGCCGTGAAATTGCAGCCACTTAAGCCCGAGTTCTCTGGCGACGGTTTCCACCGCTTCTTTTGACTGATTTCCGAATACGCCGACCACCTGTTCAAAGGGCGAAATGCTTTTAATAATTTCACGGGCCTGCTCAATCGAGACTTTTCGTTTGCTTTCCGTGAAAATAAGGCCGATAAAATCAGCGCCCAGCTCTTTGGCTAGTTTTGCGTCCTCGGGATTGGTATTTCCGCAAATTTTAACAAGCGGCATGGCGGTTCCTTAAGGGGTTTTTCCTTTTAATTCTTTTATTTTAGCAGTTATATTTTTCGATTTCATCAATGCCGTTCCGATCAGGAAGTTATGCATCCCTAAGTTCCGGTAGGCCTTGACGTGTTCGGCCGTTTCGATTCCGCTTTCGACGATGAGAACAGCCCGCTTCGGCACCCGCGGGAGCAGCCGCTTTGCGTTCCAGGGATTCACCCGCAGGGTTTTTAAATTCCGATTGTTGATTCCGATCAGGTCCGCCCCGGCTGAAACGGCCCGGGACAATTCCTTTTTGGTATGCACTTCGACGAGCGCATCCAATTTTAATGTTCGGGCAAGCCGTATCATTTGTTTTAATTTTTTGCCCGGTAAAAGCATCGCAATCAAAAGCACGGCATCCGCGCCCAAAAGCGCCGTTTCATACAATTGATATTTGTCGATCAAGAAATCCTTTCGGAGCAAAGGCAGCCGGGTTTTGCGCTTAAGCCGGGTCAAGAATTCCGGTCTGCCCTTGAAATAATGGCGCTCCGTCAACACCGAAAGCGCGCTTGCGCCCGAGCGCTCAAATGTTTTGGCCAAGGCCACGGGACTGAAATTTGATTTTAATGTTCCGGCGGAAGGCGATGCTTTTTTGAGTTCGCAAATAAAGTGCAGCTTTCCCTTCCCGGCGAGTGAGGATTTGAAACGGCCGCCTTTTTTTCGTTTTTGTTTCGCCGCCAGTTTTTTAATTTCACTTAAAGAAAGTTTCTCTTTCGCGTTCTCGATTTCAAGGCGTTTACGATACAGCAATTTTTTAAGCAGCATGGCTTAAGCGTATGAGTTGCCTTAAAACTTGTTCCGCGCGCCCGGAATCAAGCGATGTTCGCGCAAGCCCAAGGCCCTCTTTTAAGCTCTTTGCCCTTCCGCTTGCCAATAAAACGGCCGCGGCGTTGAGCAGCACAATGTCGCGCTTTGCGCCCTTTTCTTTTCCGGACAGGATGCGGCGCGCGATTTGAGCGTTTTGCTTGGGGTTCCCTCCGGTCAAGGAGGCGGGGCGTGCTTTTTTGAGACCAAGCGATGAGGCGGTCAGGGTTCGTGTTTCGAGCCGGCCGCGCTTCAATTCTGCCGCTATCGAATGTCCGGACGTCCCGAGTTCATCCAACCCTTGCGAATTCCAGAAAATAAACGCCTGATCCATCTTTAACATTTGAGCCGCCCGGGCAATCACCCCAACGAAGTCCTTGCGAAAAACACCGATTGCCTGCCGTTTGACCCGCAGGGGATTTAAAAGCGGCCCCGTGAGATTAAAAATAGTTTTGATGCCCTTTTTACCCAGTTCCGAGCGCACGGGTTGGATCGCGCGGAACATAGGATGATAAAGCGGGGCATGAAAATATCCCATTCCGCCGCGTTTGAGCGAGCGGATCATGTGGCGATAGGGCGCGTTGATTTTAACGCCCAGTGCGTCCAGCAAATCAGCGCTCCCGCATTTTGAGGAAACGCCGCGGTTGCCGTGTTTGGCGACATGGGCACCGGCCCCGGCCGCTACAAGGCATGAGACGGTCGATATGTTAAAGGTGTGGGTTCCGTCCCCTCCCGTTCCGCAGCCGTCTACCAAATAGGGAATACGGCCGGTTTTGTATTTTTTTTCCCGGCCCCGGATCCACGCGACCAATGCGTGCAGTTCTTCCGGGCTTTCTCCCTTTTTTTGGAGCAGGACCAGAAGCAATTTTCCAAAATCGCCGCGTTGGCCCGGATGAGTAAAGAGGGTGCGGAAAGCCTCCTCGGCGTCCGTGCGCATTAGCTCTTTTCCCAAAAGCAAGCGGTCAATGACGGTATCTAAGCGGGCCATCAGGTGATGTTCAAAAAGTTTTTGAGAATTTGTTTTCCTGAAGGAGTCAGGATCGATTCGGGATGGAATTGAACGCCGAATGTCGGGTGCGATTTATGCCTGAGTCCCATGATTTCTTTGGCTTCCGTCCAAGCGGTTATTTCAAGTTCCTGCGGGAAGGGCTTATTGGCCACCAAAAGCGAATGATAACGCGTGGCCTGGAACGGGTTTTCCACATGCTGGAACAGCCCCCCTTTTTTGTGATAAATCATGGACACTTTTCCGTGCATGATTTTTTTTGCCCGCACGACGTTTCCGCCGAACACGTGGCCGATGCACTGATGGCCGAGACAGACGCCGAGGATCGGAATTTTTCCGCTGAACCGGCGTATCACCTCATTGGACACGCCGGCTTCCCGCGGCGTGCACGGCCCCGGGGAAATCACGATTTTCGCGGGCTTGAGCTTTTGTATTTCCGATGCGGTCACTTTATCGTTCCGGAACACACGGACCTGGGCGCCAAGCTCGCTTAAATATTGGACGAGGTTATAAGTAAAGGAGTCATAATTATCAATCATCAGGATCATGGGCCGATTCCCTCTCCGGAGCGCACCGCCTGAAACAAGGCCTTGGCTTTATTGATTGTCTCCTGATATTCCTTGCGCGGGTTTGAGTCATTGACAATGCCGGCTCCCGATTGCACAGACGCTTTCCCCCGCTGAATCACAATGGTTCGAATGGTGATGCACATGTCCATATCGCCCGTTAATGAAAAATACCCGAGCGAACCGGCGTAAGGCCCGCGCCTTTCGCGTTCCAGCTCATCGATGATTTGCATGGCGCGGATTTTCGGAGCGCCCGTGACCGTGCCGGCGGGAAAAGCGGCCCTGAGCAGGTCAAAAGCGTTTTTGCCCGGTTTCAGCACCGATTTGATATCGCTGACCAAATGCATCACATGAGAGTAGCGCTCCACGCGCGCGAATTGGCCGACCTCAACGCTTTTTTCCTTGGACACGCGTCCCAAGTCATTCCGCCCCAAATCTACCAGCATGAGATGTTCCGCCAATTCTTTGGGCGATGAGCGGAGCGCTTTTTCATAGACCAGGTCTTCCCGTTCCGTCTCACCGCGCGGTCTGGTCCCCGCGATGGGCCTGAGTTCCGCCCGGCGGCCGGTTTTTTTCACCAGTACTTCCGGAGAAGAGCCCACCAGGGACAGATGCCGGTGGCGGAAATAAAACATATAAGGGGACGGGTTTAACGAACGCAAGGTGCGGTAGACGGAAAAATCATTTTTGATGGTTCCGAGGTCGAAGCGCTGGGATAAAACCACCTGAATCATGTCGCCCGCGCGAATGTATTGTTTTGCCTTTCGGACCATGGCTTTGAATTGTGCGGGCGTCACATTGGACTTAAAAGCCGCCTGAGTTTGGTGAGGGACGGCTTGTGCGGGTATTTTTTGTTTGAGTTTACGCTCGATGCGGCCGAGTTCCCTGAACGCTTTTTGATAAAGCGCTTTTGGGCTTTCGCCGTTTGAGATCGCAAGATGAATGAGCTGAAGCTGATGCTTGATATGGTCGAAGGCGATCAAATTGCGCGGGAAAAACAAAACCGCATCGGGCACGGCAAGGCCTTTTTTATTCCGCAATTTAATGTCCTCAAATTGCTCCACCAGCTCATAGCCGATAAACCCGACAAAACCGCCCACCAGCGGCGGAAGTGATGCGTCGGGCACAATTTTGTATCGGCTCATTTTTGCTTCAAGCAAGTCCAGCAGATTTCCTTGAAGACGCGCAGGCCGCTTTTTGTCTTTTTTATAGCCGGTGGCTTGATTTCCCTTGTATTCCAGCACCATTTCCGGATCCATTCCGACAAATGAGAAGCGGCCCAGCCGTTCCTCAAGTTCCACCGATTCGAGCAAAAATGCCTGCGGCGCGCGAAAAGCGGTTTTGAGAAAAACGGACACCGGCGTTTCCAAATCGGCGGGAAAACGGCATGAGACAGGGACCACATTGCCCCGCCTTAAGCGCTTTTTAAATTCCGGAAAACTTAAATGAACCTTCATTTGGATTTGTAAATACGATTCGGATCAAATACCTTTTTTTGGGTGACGCGTTTCAGATTGCCTTTGGAGTTGAGCAAATGGACAAAACAAGTGCGGTAGCCGAGATGGCAGGCCCCGCCGATTTGGCTCACCTCGATCAAAAGCGTGTCCCGGTCGCAGTCGGTGGTGATGCGCTTTATTTTTTGAACATGCCCGGAGGTTTCCCCCTTGATCCAATAGGTGTTCCTGGACCTGGAATAAAAGCAGGTTTTTTTGATCGCGAGCGTTTTTTGAATCGCTTTGCGGTTCACGTAGGCCAGCATCAGCACTTCTTTTGTTTTATGATCCTGGACGATGGCCGGCATGAGGCCCTTTTGGTCGTATTTAAATGACATCATAACGCACTCTAGATTTTGATGAATCGTTGCAAAATCTGCTTTGTCTCTCGCGGACACTGCGCGCGGGCGGTGCCTCGCACTCGACTTCGGTCTGGAAATCTCGCGCGAGTCAACGCCGTTCGAGGCAACAGATTTTTACGAGAGTCAAATCCTGAGAGATACTCCTTTCCGTTTTAAATAGCGCTTGGTTTCGGCGATCGAATATTCTCCAAAATGAAAAAGCGAGGCCACGAGGAGGGCGCTTGCTTTTCCGCGGACGGCGCCATCATACAAGTCTTGAAGCGTTCCCGCCCCGCCGGAAGCGATGACCGGGATTGAGACCGCATCCGAGACGCGCCGTGTGAGCGCTAAATCATAGCCCGCCCGCGTCCCGTCCCGGTCCATGCTGGTCAGCAAAACCTCACCGGCCCCCAATTGTTCGGCCCGCTTGGCCCACCGGACCGCG
The DNA here is from genome assembly GCA_964373885.1 of uncultured bacterium. GTDB lineage: Bacteria > Omnitrophota > Omnitrophia > Omnitrophales > Danuiimicrobiaceae > CAYJWM01. The sequence continues at coordinate 20,776 of CAYJWM010000016.1, forward strand.
TCTAAATCGGTCGGCCGCCTCCCCCCGTGGGTATAAACACGCCATTTGTTTTTTCCGTCCCGCTTCGCGTCAATGGCCACCACAATGCATTGGTTTCCGAACCGCTTGCTTGCCTCGGCAATGAATTTCGGATTTTGTACCGCGCTCGTGTTGATGGACACTTTGTCGCACCCCGCTTTTAAAAGCGCGCGTATGTCGTCTCGCGTCCGTATTCCCCCGCCCACGGTGAACGGAATATAAATCGATTCGGCGATCTTCTCGACCATGTGAAGTGTGGTCGCCCTGGATTCATGCGAGGCGGTAATGTCCAAAAAAACAAGTTCATCCGCGCCCGCTTTATCGTATGCTTTTGCGCATTCTACCGGATCGCCCGCGTCGCGCAAAGCTCCGAACCGCACCCCTTTTACGACCCTTCCACAGTCGACGTCCAAACAAGGAATGATTCTTACGGCCAGCATCAGCTATTTCTCTTGGAATTTCTGAATGGCGTCGCGGAGCGTAAACTTTTTTTCGTATAGCGCTTTGCCGACAATCGCGCCTTTAAAATTTTTATTCGTAATTCGTGCAAGCGCTTCCAAATGTGCCAATTCGGAAATGCCGCCGGAATGAATCATGTCCATTTTCGTTTTCGAAAGAACGTGGCGAAGCAAATCCAGATTCGGCCCCGCGAGCGTCCCATCGCGGTTGACGTCGGTGAGGATCACGGTTTTAATCCCTTCCTTTTCCAGAAGCTGGAGAAAAGGTTCCAGCGCCTGCCCGGGCTCGCCGGATTTCCAGCCGTGCGTTTGAATGACGCCGTTTCTTAGGTCAATACCGACCGCCACTCGTTCTTTGAATTGGCTTGCCAGTTTTTTCACGAAATCCGGATCCAGCGCTTTCGTGCCGACGACTACCCGCTCGACGCCTGCGCCCAAGACAGATTGAACCGCCTCAACGGTCCTGAGCCCTCCGCCGATCTGAATCGGAATTCGCGCAATTTTTAAAATGTCCCGGACGGCATTTAAATTGGACGGCTTGCCCTCCATGGCGCCGTCCAAATCCACCACATGGACGAGTTTGGCGCCTTCGTCCTGCCATTTCTGAAATACTTCCGTCGGCGAGTTGGAGTAAGCGGTTTCTTCGTCTGCCGCCCCTTTCGTGAGCCGGACGACGCGCCCTTTACGCAAGTCAATGGCCGGAATAATCAACACGTATCACATCCGGATAAAATTCTTCAGGATTTTAAGCCCGTCCGTCTGGCTTTTTTCCGGGTGAAATTGCGCGGCCGATACCTGCCCGTCGGTCAATATGGCCGGAAACCGTACGCCGTAGTTTGTTTCTCCCGCGACGAGACGCCGGTCTTTCGGATCTGCGTAATAGGAGTGAACGAAATAAAAATAACGCCCGTTTTTGAGCGAGGCAGTCAAGTGCGATTTCCTTTTCAGTTTGACCTGATTCCAGCCCATATGCGGGATTTTAAGCGCTTTTTTGCGCTTTGGGAAACGAAGCACCGCCCCTTTCCAGATCCCAAGCCCCTTGATCCCGGGCGATTCCTCGCTTTTTTCGAAAAACAGTTGAAGCCCCAGGCAAATCCCGAGCAGCGGTTTTTTTCGCGCAAGCGCTTCCCGTATGACGGGGATTAATTTGCGTTTTTTTAATTCCTTCATGGCGGCCCCGAAAGCGCCCACGCCCGGTAAAATCAACTTGCCCGCGCGGGAAAGTTCCCGCCGCTTGTCTCCCACATAAACCTTGGCGCCCAGATGCTCAAGCGCTTTTGAGACGCTGCGCAAATTCCCCATTCCATAATCGATGACCCCGATGGTTTTTCTTTTCATGTACGTGAGGTCAGAGCGCTCCCTTGGTGGAGGGGATTTCTTTGACGCGCGGGTCTAGTTGGGTGGCTAGGTCAAGTGCTTTGGCGGTCGCCTTGAACATCGCTTCGATGATATGATGCGAATCCTCACCGTTCACGATTTCCACCGTTAAATTAATTCCCGCGTGCTGGCTGAAGGCGCGCAGAAATTCCGAAGCATCGTGAAAGGAATAAGTCTCCAGGCGTGAAAATTTAACGCCCTTGGACTTGAGCACGAGAAACGACGGCCGGCCTGAAATGTCCAGACTGGAACGCACAAGCGCCTCATCCATCGGGACGCTCCAAAACCCGAACCGGCGTATGCCGCGCTTATCGCCAAGCGCTTTCGCCAATGCCTGCCCCAGCACAATGCCCACATCTTCATTCGTGTGATGAATATCGACATCCAAGTCTCCCTTCGCGCGTATGTCCAGATTGAAAAGGCCGTGTCTTGAGAGACTCGTGAGCATGTGGTTGAGAAAAGGAAGCCCCGTGTCAATTTTGGACCTCCCCGTTCCGTCCAATGCGAGTGAAATGCGGATTTGGGTTTCCTTCGTGTGGCGCGCCACGGTCGCGTTTCGCTTTGCTTTTGACATTTTTTAAGATCCCCTTTCTTGGCCGTCCAATTTGGCCGAGGAATTGACGAACCGTGCTTCCAAAGAAATCCGGTGAAGCACGAGCCCTTCGATTTCCGTCAATTTGCGCACGGCCGCGCGTGTTTTTTCAAGCGCTTCCTTGGTGTAGCTGATGATTTGCGTGCTTTTGACAAAGGAAGCGGCGCTTAACGGCGAAAAATAACGTGCCGTCCCTCCTGTCGGCAGCACATGGCTCGGCCCCGCGATATAATCCCCGACAGCCGCCGGCGAAAAGGCCCCGAGGAAAATCGCCCCGGCATGACGGATGCGTTTCACCCATTGTTCCGGACGCTGGGTCATGATTTCAAGATGCTCCGGCGCGATCTCATTGACGGCCTCGCAGCCCTCCCGCAGATTTTTGACAAGAATAGTCCATCCGCTTTCCACGCGCTTGCGGATCAGCTCAGCCAGCTTTTTGGAATTCGTGATCAAATAGCTCATCCCTCCGAAATGTTCGGCCTGGGCCAGCAGATCGCAGGTGACATAATCGGGGTTCGCCTCATGATCGGCGAGAATGGCCACTTCACTCGGTCCCGCCACCATGTCGATGTCCACAAATCCGTAGGCCTGGCGCTTGGCTTCCGTGACGTATTGATTTCCCGGGCCCACGATTTTATCCACTTTCGGTATCGTGCGCGTCCCGAACGCGAAAGCGGCAATGGCTTGAGCGCCGCCCACGCGGTAAATCTCCTTTACGCCGAGGAGATCCGCCGCCACCAAAATATGCGGGTCAATGTCCCCCGTTTCATGATTGGGCGGAGTGGCAATTGCGATTTGGGAAACGCCCGCCACTTTGGCCGGGATCACCGTCATGTACACGGTCGACACCAAAGGCGCTGTCCCGCCGGGAATATAAATGCCGACGCGATCCATCGGGCGGTATTCCTTGGCCAGATAAATGCCGTCTTTTCCGGAGACCGAAAATGATTTCTTCAAATCGCGTTCATAATAGGCCGTGACATTGTCGCGGATTTGTTTCAGGATCGGGACGAATTCCACTCGTATTTTTTCATACGCGCGGTTGATATCGCCTTCGCTGACTTTCAAGCGCTTCGCCCCGAGGTCTACGCCGTCAAATTCGCGCGTGAAACGCGCAAGCGCGAGGTCTCCCCTTTGTTTCACTTCCTGAAGCACACGCGACACTTTTTTGAACAAATCCTTGTCCAGCTGATAACCGGAGGAACGGTTCAGGCGTTTTAAGGCTTGTTTGTCCCAATTGATGATTTGCATGGCTAACTCTTTTGAATAATGCCGGGGAGCGCTTCCAGCACTTTATTAATTCCCCCGGCGTTGCGTCCGCCGCCTTGGGCCCAGGTTTTTCGTCCTCCCGCGCTTCCTTCCAGGAAAGGTGAAATTTTCTCGGCGATTTTCCTGGCATCCAGTCCGGATTCCGCCAGATCCTCCGTCAGCGCGATCACCGTGTGGACTTTCATGTCCTCAGTCCCGAAAAGCGCAAGCACGCTTTGTTTGGTTTTGGCGCGGATCTGGTCCGCCAAAGTCCTGAGCGAAGATAAATTTGCCCCGGAAACGGTTTTTGCGATTAATTTGACGCTTCCGATTTTCTTACCCGATTCGATCAGCTCATCCACATTCAGCTCCTGCTTGGGGGCTGGGGGGCCTGATTTTTCCAGTTCTTTGATCCGCTTGAGCAATTTTTCGATTTTTCCGGGCGCTTCGCCGAAGGGCGTTTTCAAAAGCTCCGAAATCTGATTACCCTTCTCTTCCAGGTCTTTCAAATAGCGTATCGCGTTTAGTCCCGTCATGGCTTCAATCCGCCGCACACCGCTTCCGACCGACGATTCGCTGACGATGACAAAAGCGCCGATATCCCCCGTTTGGCGGCAATGAGTGCCCCCGCAGAGCTCTTTGGAGCGGCCAGGCACTTCCACCGTGCGGACCTGTGCGCCGTATTTTTCACCGAAAAAAGCGATGGCCCCGCCCCGCGTGGCCTCTTCATAGCTTTGCTCTTTGGTTTGAACCGGCTGATTTTCCAAAATCGCAGCATTCACCCAATCTTCAATTTTTTTGATCTCCTCTTTTGCAAGCGCTTTTCCGTATGTGAAATCGAAGCGCAGGCGGTCGGGGCTGACCAGCGAACCCATTTGTCTCACATGAGTGCCGAGAAGCGTTCTTAAAGCCGCGTGAAGCAGATGAGTTCCCGTGTGGTTGCGCCGGGTAGCGGCCCTTGCTTCGGGGTTTACTTTGGTCCGGTACGCAATACCCGTTTTTGCCTGACCGGACTCATATTTGCCGTAATGTAAAATGACGCGTTCTTTTTTCCGGGTGTCCGTGACCTGAAATTTGAAATGGGCCCCTTCCAAAACACCGATATCCCCAACCTGTCCTCCCCCTTCGGGATAAAACGGCGTTTGATCCAAAACGAGCGCGGTCTCCGAGCCGCTTTGGCCCACCCAAAGGACTTTTGCCTCCGCTTCAAGTGAGGAATAACCTAAAAATTTTGTTTCGGGCAGTTCCATCAGTTCTTTTTCACTTGACGGTGAGGCGAAAATAGAATCCGACATTTTGCTCGACTCCTTCGCCCTTCTGCGCTGTTCTTCAAGCAGTTTTAAAAATCCTCCGCGGTCGATTTTGATTTTTTCCTTTTGCGCGATGCTTTGGGTCAATTCGTCCGGAAATCCGTAGGTGTCGTAAAGCTGAAATACGTCTTCCCCCGAAAGCAGCTTTTTTTTGCCTGCTTTGGCTTCTTTCAGCATTCCCGAAAGCACCTGAAGCCCCCGGTCCAGCGTCTCCTCAAACCGCGCCTCTTCCGACTCCACAACGGACTGTACGCTTTTCTGCGCATGCGCAAGTTCCGGATAAGCATCTTCCAGAGTTGCAATCACAACGGGAACAAGCGGCCCCATGAAGGGGGTCTCGAAGCCCGCGCCCCGCCCGTGCCAAACGGCCCTGCGTATTAATTTCCGAATCACGTACCCGCGCCCTTCATTGGCCGGCAGGGCTCCGTCCGCGACCGCGACCGCGACGGCGCGCACATGGTCTGCAACGGCGCACAAGGCGGGCGTGAGATCCTTTTCGGACCCTTTCAGTTTTTCGATCATCTGCCGGAAAATCGGCTCAAACAGATCGATTTCAAAATTGCTTTTTTTGCCCTGCATGACGCAGGCAAGCCGTTCCAGACCCATCCCTGTGTCTATGTTTTTTGAAACAAGGGGCTTCAATACCCCGCCCTCACGGCGGTCAAATTGGGTGAACACCAAATTCCAAATTTCGGCAAAGCGCCCGGATTCGTCATCGGCCCAGAATTTGGTCTTGGACGGATAAAATTCTTTTCCCCGGTCATAAAAAATTTCGGAACAGGTCCCGCACGGCCCGTTCGGCCCGTCTTTGGGCGCATTGGCCGGCCAAAAGTTGCTTTTATCGCCGAGTTTGGCGATAAGCGGGGCGGGAATTCCGATTTTTTTTTCCCAAATTCGGAACGCCTCTTCATCGTTTTGGTGGACGCTCACGAAAATCCTCTTCGGGTCAAGGCGCATTTCCTTTGTGAGAAATTCCCAGGCCCAGGCAATCGCTTCCTCCTTGAAATAATCGCCGAATGAAAAATTTCCGAGCATTTCAAAAAGCGAATGGTGATAAGGCGTTTTTCCCACCTGGTCCAGGTCACCCGTTCGCAGACATTTTTGTGACGAGCATGCGCGTTTTAAGTCTTTCCGGATCCCAAGAAAATATTCTTTGAATTGATTCATTCCCGCCCCCGTGAACAGGACCGTCGGGTCATTTTGGGGGATCAGAGAATCGCTCGGGACGATTTTGTGACCCTTCGCTTTGAAAAAATTTAAAAACCGTATCCGGATTTCAGTCGTTTTCATCAGTTGTTTTTTCGATTTGCGAAACAATATCACGGACGAGCTCGTATTCGAACCCGCGCCCCGCCAGGAAGTCATAAAGCCGTTTTTTCTTTTTTCTCGGCTCCACGCGGCTCCATTTGCTCCACTGCGCCCGGGCCAGCGCAAGCGCATTGGCACGCTCTTCCTCGGGCAGATATTGGGAAAGCGCCCTTTGAATCACAGCTTCTCCGGCGCCTTTCCGTTTGAGCTCAAAACTGATTCTTCGGCGTCCGAATCTTTTTTCGTGGACAGCCCGCTGAACGCTTTCCTGGACCAAGGCACGGTCGTTTAATATTCCCTGCGATTGCAAGCGGTCCAAAATTTGCCCGGCGATGCCGGCATCGTAGCCCTTTGATTTCAGCTTTTGCGCGAGTTCTTTGCGGCTGCGCTTGGTCATCGCCAAAAGCCGGACTGCGTATAAATACCCTTGCTTCAATTGGCCGGTAAGGGCTTGCTTTTCTTCCATCCCCGTTATCAATTTTTACTCCATAGGATCGGGATAGCCCCTGTCATCTACGATGACTGCTTCGCTGCCGTCTGCGACGACTGCTTCGCTGCCGTCTGCGACGACTGCT
>CAYJWM010000017.1:0-22825 GCA_964373885.1 uncultured bacterium
ACGGCAATTTTTGCCCAGCCCGCTCGGCTAAAAATTGCCGCGCGCAGCGTAGCGAAGGCAAGCAATTTTCAATCATGGGTATTTGGGTAGTAAAAAAAGAGGGCTTTTTCATGGGAGGGATTATGAAATCAGTTGCAGGTATTTTGGCGTTAGTTGTTTTAACGGCATATCTTTCGGGATGCGGGGAGACGGTCAGTGGGATTGGAGAAGACACTTCCAGAATGTGGCGCGGAACCAAAACATTTATCGGTGTGGAATAAAATCGAACGGGGAAAATCACAATGGCTTTGGTAGAATCACTCAAAATCTCACTCGGCATGAAAATGCCTGAGTTTGAATTAAAAGATCCTTACGGAAAAACATTCAAGGGAAACGCGTTATACGGCAAAAAAGGTTTGCTCGTGGCGTTTACCTGCAATCACTGTCCGTATGCCCAGGCCGTTTGGCCGCGGCTTATTCGGCTTTCTAAAGAGGCCGCTGGCCTTGACGTGAATACCGTCGGAATTAATCCGAACATTCATCCGGGTTATCCGGAGGACGCGCCCGAGCGCATGAAAGAGAAAATCAAGGAGTGGGGCATTGGCTTTCCGTATCTGGTGGATGAGACTCAGGAGGCGGCCCGCGAGTTTCAAGCCCAGTGTACGCCCGATCTTTATTTGTTCGACGCTTCACAAAAATTGGTTTATCACGGCCGGCTGGATGACAATTGGAAAGATGAAAAACAGGTGAAGAAGCGGGAGCTTTGGGAAGCGATCGAAGCGCTTACTTCGGGGAAACCAATCCCGTACAAGCAGCATCCTTCCATGGGCTGTTCCATTAAATGGCGGGCGGAGCAGTCATCGTAGATGACAGAGCAAATGCAGAAAAAACCGAAATTTTCCCCCAGATCCCGGCTCCGGAGCTTTAACTACGCTTTCATCGGCCTGCGTGACATGATGCGCACGGAACCGAACGCGTGGCTTCATGCGTTCGCGACCGCGTTGGCTTTGGGGTTCGCCTTTTGGCTTGAAGTCGGAAAAGTGAAATTTTGTATTTTGATTCTTGCCATTGTTTCCGTGTGGATGGCCGAGGCCTTTAACACGGTACTTGAAATCATGGCAGATTTGGTGGTGCTGGACCGATATTCCAGAATGGTGAAGCGCGCCAAAGATATTGCGGCTGCGGCGGTGCTTGTCGCCTGTTTGGGTGCGCTTGTGATCGGGTTGATTATTTTCGGTCCGCCTCTTTACGAGCGTTTAAGTATTTTAACCGGCCGGGTTTAATGTACACCGTCACCAAAGAAATTCACTTTTGTTACGGGCATCGGCTTCTCAATTACGAAGGCGACTGCCGCCATCTCCACGGCCACAACGGCAGGATTGAGGTGGAGCTTGAGTCTCAAAAGCTCGATCATCGCGGAATGGTGGTAGATTTCGGCGACATCAGCCGCGTGATCAAAAAGTGGGTCGATGACACGTTGGATCACACGATGATTCTCGCCAAAGGCGATCCCCTCATCGGCGTTCTCAAAGAGCGCGGCGAGCGTTTTTACACCATGGACCAAAATCCGACGGCAGAGGCGATTGCCCGGCTTATCTATGAATATGTCGCTTCGCAGAAATTTCCGGTGACAAAAGTGACGCTCTGGGAAACCGAGAGCTCCTTCGCCACTTATCAGAATAAATAGTTTTCGATTGAAAATTATTTGCTTTCGCTACGCTGTGCGCGGCCGTCTACGACGACTGCTTCGCGGCAATTTTTAGCCGAGCGGGCTGGGCAAAAATTGCCGTGCTCACTGCGGCTCATGCGCTCGACTTCGAGCTGGAAGTCTCGCGCATTCGACGCCGCTCAAGCAAATCAATTTTCAATCTTTGGTTATCTGTTTGCTTCTTGATTTCAGCGGCAACTTTTCCCCGAAGCGAATAGCGAATCTTTGTCTCCTGCCCGGAATGTTTCGCTAAATCGCAAGGGAAGCGGCGCTGGCCTCAATGACAGCGCCGAGGGCTCCCGCGATTTACGAAATTATTCCGAGGAGACAAAGTTCGCGTTAGCGAGGGAAAAGGTTGCCGCGGCTACCTTAGTAGCAGATTTTGCTGCCGTCGAGGTAAGTGGGAAATAAAATGCATGATTCAAAATTAATTCTGTTGCTGGGGCCGGCCGGTTCGGGAAAGACGCGGACCGTCACGCAAGCCTTTGAAGACGCCCTCAAACATTCCACACATCCTTTCCGCGAAGATCTTTTGTTCATTCTGCCCACCGCCGAGCACCGCGAGCGAGTCGTGGATTTGCTGCTCAGGCGCGAGCTTCCGGGTTTTTTCGGCCGGCGTGTGAGCACGTTTGACCGGACGCTGAAGTCATTTCTTAAGCTCGGAGGGATTGATTTCGCTTCGGATGTGGCCCGCCGGATGATGTTAAAAGAGATTTTGCTTCAAACGAAATTTCAATATTTTGACGAAGCCGCTCGGACGAGCGGGTTTCTCGAGCTGCTTTCCAAAGCGATCATCGAACTTAAAGAATATTTGATCCGGCCGGATGAATTGAAAAGAAAGTTGGCCGTGCTCGGAAAACGCTTTCCTGAATTTGAGCTGAAATATCGGGAGTTCCTCGGAATTTACGAGGCATATGAAAGGGAACTTGAAAAGCGGGGGCTCGTGGATGCGCGCGATTCACTCCGGCTTTTGGAGGAAGGTTTGAAACACGGGGAATACGCAAAGCCGGAGCTCAAGGGTGTTTGGATTGACGGATTCAGCGATTTTTCCAAGCTTCAGCTTGCGTTTATTGAATTTTTGGCCCGTCATTCCGACCAAGTGACGGTCACTCTGACCACAGAGCGAAACACAAGCCGCACCTCGCTTTTTGAAACGGTGTCAAGCGCTCAGAGTGAACTTGAGAGCATCGGGTTTAAGCCCGTGTGGGCGGGAGATGAGAATCACAGAACGCAGGCGAAATCCCTGGTTCATCTTGAGCGAAATTTATTTCAAAGCGCGGCCGCCGCGAAAATCGAGCCGGACGGGGCCGTTCAAATTTTCGAAGCCGCCGGGCTTTTGGGGGAAGTGGAGATGATGGCGCGCCAGATCAAGCGGTTGAACTTAAAATCGGGTTATCATTTCAGCGACATCGCCCTGATTTTGCGCCAGACGGACCCGTATGTGAGCGTGATTCGAAGCGTCTTCGGGCGTTTCGGGATTCCGGTGGAGTTTCACGAACGTTTTCGGCTCGGCACGAACGCGGTCGCCCGTACGGTCATGAGTTTGCTTGCGGTTTTTTTGGAAGGATGGAAACGCGAGGACCTGTTTAATTTTTTAAAGTCCAGTTACGTAAAAAGCACAAGCGAAGGACTTCCTAAATTCTTGGAAGCGGTTTGCGACATGGAACTTCGGGCTTTCCGGAAGGGAATTTTTAAAGGAAGGGAATATTGGCTTCGGAGTTTTCGTTTGCCCCTTCTTGGGCGCATGGCGGAGGCGGAAGACCGGCTCCGCGCCGTTACGTCCGTTCGGGAGTTTGTCCGTCTCGCCGCCGCGGTGCTCAAACAGTTCGGCCTGCTTGATTTCCGGGATACGGACGATGAAAGAACCCGCACGGACCGTGAAGCAGCCCGGCGCATTCTGCTTCTTCTCGATGAGCTAGCGAGAAAATCATCATCGCGAGCCCCGCGAGACGGGGCGCGGCGATCAGGGGATGAAGAGATTACTTCGGTCCCGGCCGCAGAGCGGCCTGTCCCTCGCAATGACGACCTTTTTCAATTTTTGGCCGAAGAGTTGCTCACATTAATTGAAGTTGATCTTTTCTCTGTGCATGCGCGCGATAAAAACAGGGTGCAGGTGTATAACGTTTCGCTCGCTCGCCAGAAGGAGTACAAAGCGGTTTTTCTTGCCGGACTTCTTGAAAGAAAATTTCCGCTTCAAATCCGTGAAGACCCGGTTTTCTCGGATGCCGAGCGGCGCGTTCTGAATGAGCGGGGAACGATTTTAAAAGAACGTCTGCCGCGGCAGTCATTTGAGCGTTATCTTTTTTATATGGGCGCCACCCGCCCGCGCGAGCGGCTTATTTTGAGTTACCCCCGCTTTGATTTGGAGGGGAAACAGGCGCTTCCGTCCTTTTACGTGGATGAAGTGCGCATGCTTTTTCGCGGACCGGTTGTTACGAAGCGCCAATCCATCACGGAGGTGCTGCCGGATTGGGACGATGTTTCGACCGAGGAAGAAGCCGAAGGGCGTGTCATTAAGGAAATTTGCTCCGCTCCGGAGACGAGCCGAAATGTGCGGGATGAAAAGCGGTCCGTCGCCCTCTGCAATGTTCTTCTCGGCCGTCCCGGTTTTCAATCCCTTCTTCGGCGTTTGCTCGTTCCCATTCAGGATGCGATTCGGGATGAAAAGGTCAAGGCGAGATTTCAACCCAAAGACGGCTGCTGGAGCCCGACTCTTTTGGAAGAGTATGCCGAATGCCCCTACCGGTATTTCGCGCATCGAATGCTTGGGCTGGAAAGTCAAACGGAAGGAATCGATATTTGCAGGAAGGGCATTATTCTGCACGAGGTGCTTGAGCAATTTTTCAGCTCCTTTCGGGGTGAGCAACTGAAAAAGGCGAGCTTTGAAGACGCCAAAACGTTTTGCTTGAACTATTTCAATGAGTTATGGGAGAAGGAACCGCTTTCCGGAGACCGATGGTATCGGATCGAGCTTGAGCGCAGGCGCATGGAAGAAATGATTGTCCAAGTTTTGCGCGCGGAACTTGTCGACGAAACGCCCCCTCTTCCGGGTTTGGAGCCCCGGTATTTTGAATATGCGTTCGGATTTGGAGAGACCAAAGGCGACCAGCTTCGGCTTCGCGGCCGAAAGAAAACGATTTTGCTGAGGGGGAAAATCGACCGGATCGATGTGGACCCAAAAGGAAAGTACGCGCTTGTGATTGATTATAAGACGGGGAAAAAATTCCGCCTCGGGGCGCTTGAGAACGGAACCGCCCTTCAGCTCCCGCTTTATCTTGCAGCGGTGAAGGAAAAACTCGGGCTTGAACCCTTGGGCGGGCATTTGTATTCGCTTGCGGCGGGGAAATCAACCGGTTTTCATCATCAAAAACATTTGGATGCCGCGGGCATTTCGACTTCGAAATGGAATCGGCTGTCCGGCGAGCAATTTGAAGCGGTCATGGAGCGCGCCGTCCATTTCGCCGAGCGTTTCTCAGAGGAAATCGAACAGGCCAATATCGCCGTCAAACCCCGCGACTGCGTCAGCTATTGTCCTTATTCCGGCATTTGCCGGATCGAAAAATGGCGGCTTCCCCATGTCTACCGCCGGATTGCCGAAGAAGATCGGCAATATTTTAAGGAAGCGAAGTTCTTATCTCAATGATTTGAGTTCTGCAAATTTCCCCTCTCCCCTATGGGGAGAGGGCAGGGTGAGGGGGCGAATCGGAGGATTTACCCCCTCATCCTAATACCGCGTCCATCTTAATTTTACCGGCGCTAATGCGCCAGTACTCATCGTGTCGGACTTGATGTCCGACTACGATGATGTATGGGAACGCGGTACTGTGCAGATTGAAATGGATCACCCGCCATTTCAATCTTGACGCCGCACTCGCCTTCTCCCCCCAAGGGGGAGAAGGCGATCGTGTTAAAAAGTGCAGAACTCGAGTCAAAATTCTTACCAATATTCATAAATTAAAGTGTCCTTCCTCAACCCATCCGGATTGCCGAAGGGCATGAATGCCCGCGTCGATTTTAGCTTCGTGATTCTTTTGCATGATAATGAAGTACGCCCGCGAAGTACCTCGCCTGTACCGGGCAGTTCTTATTACAGCTTGAGGTAGTTTTTCTCGAATCTGCCTTAATTTCTCACCAACCCGAGTTTCTGCCGTGCCGTTCCTGCTTAGAGGATGATAAATAACAAGACTTTGGCCTCTATCAAAAAACCCCCTTCGCTTCATTTAAGTATGCGTATTTCGGTCCTTTTATGTGATATGGCTTCGTTAATTTCGGCCCAATACCGTTATCTGGGTCAAAGAAAACGATATCGCACGCTTTTGTTTTATTAAGCGCTTTTCTCATCCACTCGCTTCTTTTGCCTTCGCGTTCCTTAAGCGAAATCCCATCGAACGAAAGAATATCATTATAAAAGGTCGTCCCTTTTTGAAGGATTTCATCTTGCTCAACGGCCTTGACCGCTCGCTTTTTTTTGAGGATCTTCAAGAGTTTTGAATATAATTCCGAATCAAGGTATTTAAGGTGAGGATAACGCATGAATTTTCCGTCATTCGTATGAGATTCGTCTGGCACAAGATACCACACAACCCCCAGCTCAAGATCTTTGCAGAGAAAGTTCAGGAGCGCATATTTTCCATAGTCCCCTATATCGGCTGTATAACGATTCTGCATTCTAATCCAAAAACGGTTCTATCCATTTTCTGAAAAGCTTAAGCCCATCCGCAGGCACAGCGATCGGAAAATCGACCAGAGATTCGACGCCGCGGACCATAAAATCGCGCGTGTTCCATGTAATAAACGCCGATACTTTTGCCAAATGAGCGGCGCACAGGATCATGGCGTCGCCTTTGTGAAGCTTTTGCAAGAACGGCTTTAGCTGATCGGCCGGCGGATTTGGGGCAATTTCAGGGCCAAGATCTTTCCAAAGCTTTCGGTTTATTTGGATCAGATCCGGAAATTTTTTGGCGAGGACCCTGTCGGATTCGGTGATTACTTCTTCCGAAACCACCATCGTAACGGTTTTTGCTTCGGCCAAGCGTATCAGTTCCGCCGCAGCGCCTTCAGGAGAAAGAAGCGCGGCAATATAGACACTGGTGTCAAAAAACAGCCGATACCTTGGAACGGCCATTTTAAGAATCTTTATACCGGATCTTTTTCAAGTCCTTCAAAAGATCATTCAAGGTTATTTCCTTTTCCTTGGCCGCTTCCGAAAACTTCGCTGAGGTGGATTCAAAAGTGGATATCTTCGGGGTCAGAAGAATCCCATCGCCTACTTTAGTAACGGATAGTACGGCATTTTTAGACAAGTGCAGCGACTCTCGGATATTCGCCGGAATCGTGACCTGCCCTTTTTCCCTCATTTTGGTCACCATCGTTTATCTCCTCTTTTCCTACTATTTCTTACTTTCTTACTAAGAGTAACATATCAGGGAAACTGATTCAAGCGGCAAAAAAAACGCCGCAAAAAAAACGCAGCTTCCGCACTTTGTTAACCGATTTAATTTCTGGTCTCCCGGCCTCTTAATATGCGGCTCTTCCGTAAGGCCCAAAGCTTGCTCCCAATCAAGCCCCGCGAGTATACTTTTATTGACAGTTTTCCCGCTATGGATAAAAGGAAGAAGATTCTAGTCATTGAAGACGACCGCGATGTGGCCACGCTTTTAACCCTGCGCCTTGAGCGAAAAGGGTTTGAAGTGGTGGTCGCCAGCGACGGCGAGACGGGACTCGAGAAGGTCAGGAGCGAGATGCCGGGCCTTGTGATTTTAGATCTCATGCTTCCCGGTCTGCAGGGCGAGGAAGTGTGTAAATCAATTCGTGAAGATGAGGATGAAAAAATCGCGGCGCTCCCGATTTTGGTTTTAACCGGCAAATCTTCCGACGCAGACAGAATCATCTGCAGAGTCATCGGCGCCAATTCCTATTTGACCAAGCCGTACGATGTGGACCAGCTTCTTGAGGAAATCACGTATCGTTTGTCCGCTGTTTCCTGATCCCTGCCCAATCCCGTACATCAGCGTAGTCGGACGTCAAGTCCGACACGAATGAGTACTGGCGCATTAGCGCCGGTAAAATCCGTTCTCGCTTTGGCCCTCTCCAAGGTATAATCTCGCATGCCATCTACGATGACTACTTCAGTGAACCAATGAAATTAACCAAGGCGCAGGAAGAAGCCGTTCGGACAACAGAAAAGAATATCTGTGTTTCGGCCGGGGCGGGGACCGGCAAGACCCGCGTGCTGGCAGAACGGTTTTTATATCTGGTCGAAAACGGTCTCGCCCGCCCCACCGAAATTCTCGCCATTACCTTCACGGAAAAAGCCGCCAATGAAATGAAGTCGCGCATTGCGGAAGCGTTTCGCGCACGCGGCCTTGAGGAAGCCCGCCGGGAACTGGAAAGCGGCACTATCGGAACGATTCATTCCTTTTGCTCGCGCATGTTAAAAGAGCACCCGCTGGAAGCGGGCGTGGACCCCGATTTTCGCGTCCTTGAGGAGGACGAAAGCCATTTGCTTCAGGACGAGGTGCTGGACGAACTGATGGAAAGCCGTTTTCAGGAACCGGACGTGTTTCAATTGCTTCGCGTTTATTCGGAAGAAGCGGTGCGGGACGGCCTCCGTGAGCTCCACAAGAAATTGCAAACGTTTCAAAGGACGAGGGAAGATTTTTCAGTCCTCGAGCGCAAAGTCACGGCAGATCCGACGGATGTGCTCAAGCAAAAATCGCTCAAAGCGCTTGAGGTCATTAAGAAAAGAGAGGAAAGAGAAAAAGATATTTCCGAACTCGAGCGAGCGCTTCAGGTGCCGGTCAAAAGCTGGGATGATCTTGAGCGGGTGAGGGAAATTGCAAACCGGTTTCAAAGACGCGGGAAGTCAAAAGAAGATATCGTGACGCTGCGGGACTGCTTGGATGATTGGGCTGCTTCATGGGCAGAAGCGCTTTCCGAGCCGTTTCGCCGGACATTCATTCGATTGGTCGGCGAATTTGAGAGCAAGTTTTATGAAGCGAAACGGGAGAAAGCTTTTCTTGATTTTAACGATTTGGAGCAGGAAGCGGTGCGGCTCATCTCGGGAGATCGTCCCAGCCAGCACGCGATTTTAAATTTCTACCGGGACAAATTTAAATTCATCATGGTGGATGAGTTTCAGGATACCTCACCGGTACAAAATCAGCTGATCACGCTTTTATCACAAGAGAACAATTTGTTTATTGTCGGGGATTGGAAACAATCGATTTACGGCTTTCGCGGCGCCGAAGTCTCCATTTTTTTCGAAAAAGAAAAACTTTTTCAGAATAGTGATACAAGCCGTTGGATGGCCATCTCCGAAAGTTTCAGATCGCGCAGTGAAGTGCTCGAGTTTATCAATCCTTTTTTTCAAAAATTGTGGGCCGGGGAAGGCAAAACGTTTGATGCGCTTTCGGCGGGCCTTGAATTTCCTGAGAAAAAAATGCCCTCCGCCGAATGGATCACGATTGAGCAGGAAGAAGGAGAAAAGGCGGAGGAATTGCGTATCAAAGAAGCACAGGCGCTTGCCCTGCGCATCCAAGAGCTTATGGAAACAGGTGAATTTCAATACCGGGATTTTGCGATGCTCTTCCGTGCCGGCACCAACATTCATTTGTATGAATACGAGCTTCGCCATTTGAATATTCCGTATTATGTCGTAAGCGGCCGCGGTTTTTACCGCCAGAGTGAAATCCGCGATTTAATGTCGGCGCTTGAGTTTCTGGAAAACCCGCATCTGGACATTCCGCTGGCGGCGCTTTTGCGCTCTCCTCTTGTGCAGGTTTCCGATGAGACGCTGTTCCTGCTTGCGGAGGCGTCCAAGCGTACGGACCAAAACCTCCCGCTTTACAAAGCGGTACTCGAATTCGAGAGTCTATCGGATTTGAACGGCGAAGAGAGGGCAAAGCTTCGAAATTTTAATGACATTTTCGGGACCCTTCTTTCCGAAAAGGAAAAATGGAGTGCGAGCGAATGTTTGGAGCGCATTTTGGAAAAAACCGGCTACCACCTTTACGTCCTCGGTCTTCCGCAGGGCAGGCGCCGTTTCGCCAATGTGAGAAAACTTTTGGAGATGGCCCGGCAGGCGGAGGTGCGCGAGCCGGTTCATCTGGGCGATTTCGTGCGGTACATCAAAGGTTTGGTGACGCAGGAAGTCAGAGAATCCGAAGCACAGGTAGAGGCCGAAGAGGGGAATGTCGTCAAGCTGATGACCATTCATAAAGCAAAGGGGCTTGAATATAAAGTCGTTCTTTTGCCTGATTTGAACCGAAAAACGAAAAAGGATTATTTCAAATTTTCGCTTGTTCCGGAAATCGGTTTTGGGATGAAGGCCTGGAATGAGGCGGCACGAGCTTTCGAAGCCACCCCCACCTTCCGGGCTGTTACGGAGGAGGTAAACAGAAAGTCGCGCGAAGAGTCGAAGCGGCTTTTTTACGTGGCCATGACGCGGGCGAAAGAACATTTGATTTTTTCGGGCAGCGAAGCAGTCGTCATAGATGGGAGCGCGAAACCGGTTTCGGAAAATGAGAATGAAGAAGGGAACGGAGAAAAAGCGACTTGGTACGATTGGGTAAGCGAATTCTCAAAGTCATACGAAGGTCCTCTCGTCCGGCGGACGGTTACCAAACTGCCGCATGTATTCAAAAGGCGCGCGGGCGCTTTGGCGGAGCGCAAAAAAATACGAGAGTCTCTTCTCGCCGGCGAACCGATTCGGGTTAAAACCCCTGCGGGCGTGGAACACATTCTGGAAGCGTTAAAGCCGATTGTTCCTTTGCGGTTTGAGCGTATCGATCTGCCGGTTTCCGCTTATGCCGTATTTGAGCATGACCCGGAGGAATACCGGCGCGTGTATGAGCTCGGTGTTTTGCGCGAAGAAGGTGAAAAAATTGAAGAATGGAATTTGGGTGAGGATGAAGAAAGTATTCATGCCGCCGATTTCGGTACGGTGGTTCATGCGATTTTCGAGCATTTGGTGTCGCATCCCGACCGGGCGGGAAAGCAGCTTCCCCATTTGCTTGAGTCTCTGGCAGGTGATTTGAATGAGCAGGTGCAGAAGGAAATTCAGGCGCTTTGCCGTCAGTTTCTCAAATCCAAAACTTTTTCTGAAATTAAAAACGCGAAGGCACGTTACGCCGAGATTCCGTTTGTATTGCGGCTCAAAAGCGGTCTGATTCAGGGAACGCTTGATCTTCTTTATCAAACTCAGGACGGCAAATGGGTGATTTTGGATTATAAAACTTCTGTCATTGTGAGCCCCAAAGGGGCGAAGCAATCTAAGGGGCTCGGGACAGGCTCCGCAATCTCCGAGATTGCTTCGGCATCGTTCGGAGCATCGCCTCGCAATGACAAGCGAGGCGGTACGCTTGAAGAAGTTGCCGAGCGTTATCGAAGCCAGATGATGCTTTATGCGCTCGCAGCGCATGAACTGGCCAAAATTCCGCTCGATTACGCGCGGCTTTATTTCGTGCGGGGCGATCAGACGTTTGATTTCCCGCTTGGTGGAATGGATTTTCCGGAGCTTCGCAAGAAATTCGAAGAGGTGCAAAAGCAGATTCTTACAAAGCGTTAAAGTTCTTTTTTGGAGAGGATTTTGAGTTTGGAGTCGAATTCGTAGACGATCGGAACGCCCGTACCGAGGTTGAGTTTGAGCACCTCTTCTTTCGAAAGTTTATCTAGGGACATCACAATCGAGCGCAGACTGTTGCCGTGAGCGGACACCAAAATATTTTTCCCTGCTTTTAAGTCTGGAATGATTTTTTTCTCAAAATAAGGAAGCGTTCGCGCGGCCGTGTCTTTTAAACTTTCACCGCCCGGCGGGGCGATGTCATAACTTCGCCGCCAAATATGGACCTGCTCATCGCCGAATTTCTTGGCCGTCTCGGCTTTATTAAGCCCCTGGAGTTCGCCGTAATGGCGTTCGTTTAGCGCCTGGTCTTTTTCGATCTGGATTTTTTTCTGGCCGATAATATCTAAAATGATTTGAAGGGTTTCATCGGCCCGCACCAAAACAGACGTGTAGGCCTTATCAAATTTGATTCCTTTTATTTTTTCACCGGCATGGCGCGCTTCTTCACGGCCGCGTTCGGTGAGCGGAACGTCAATCCAGCCCGTAAACCGGTTTTCGAAATTCCACTGGCTTTCTCCGTGCCGCACCAAAACCAAAATCGGCATTCCCCCTCCTTTTTAAGAAGCGGATTTTACCTTGAAAGCATATATAAAAACAAGGAGAATAACGAATGTGTGCAGGAAAGCGGAGAGAAATGCCTTGCCGATATATTTTGTGTGTTTTTGTTTGTCTTTTAAGTTTAAGCACAGGTGATGTGGTGAAAGCGGAAACGAAACCGAATCGGCTCATTCACGAAAAAAGCCCCTATTTGCTTCAGCATGCGCACAATCCCGTGGATTGGTATCCCTGGGGAGAGGAGGCGTTTGAGAAGGCGAGGAAAGAAGACAAGCCCATTTTTCTTTCCATCGGTTATTCCACCTGCCATTGGTGTCATGTCATGGAAGAGGAGTCTTTTGAGCATGCCGACATTGCTAATCTCATGAACGAATCGTTTGTGTCCGTCAAAGTGGACCGGGAGGAACGCCCCGATATCGACCACATTTACATGCAGGCCGTGATGGCGATGACCGGCTCAGGCGGCTGGCCGATGAGCGTGTTCCTCACCCATGATCTCAAGCCCTTTTACGGAGGCACTTATTTTCCGCCTGAGGATCGGTGGGGACGGCCCGGTTTTCCGAGCGTGCTCAAGACGATTTCCAGCCATTGGAAAAACAATCGCGCAAATGTTTTGAAATCAAGCGAAGAACTAACAGCTGTGCTTTTGCAAGAGGCACATGCCAAAGCCAAGGCGGGCGGCGAACTCGGGGAAGAGGTGCTTGAAAAAGCGTTCCGGCAATTGGCCGCGCGTTTTGATTCCGCTCACGGCGGGTTTTCCCAAGCGCCGAAATTTCCGACGGCCCACACGCTTTCTTTTCTGCTCCGTTATTGGAAGCGCAGCGGCAATTCCGAAGCGCTTCGGATGGTGGAAAAAACGCTTCAAGAAATGGCAAAGGGCGGGATGTATGATCAATTGGGCGGCGGTTTTCACCGGTACTCCACGGATGAACGCTGGCACATCCCGCATTTTGAGAAAATGCTTTACGATCAGGCCATTCTCGCGAGGGCCTATTTGGAAGCGTATCAGGCCACAAAAAACGGGCGCTACGCCGAGGTTGCGCGCGAGATTCTGGATTATGTGTTGCGCGATATGACAAGCCCGGAAGGAGGATTTTATTCGGCCGAGGATGCGGACAGTTTGCCTGCCGGCGCTTCGGAGGGGAAAAAACGGGAAGGCGCTTTTTATGTTTGGAGCAAAAAAGAAATTGAGGAATATTTGGGGAAAGAAAAAGCGGAGCTATTCAATTTCTTTTTCGGTGTCGAAGCAGACGGAAATGCTGGACATGATTCTCAAGGTGAATTCCCCGGAAAAAATATTTTATTTCAAAGTAAAAGTTTAGAAGAGACAGGGAAAAAATTTAAAAAATCAGCCAACGAGACCAAGACGATCCTAAACGAATCCAAAACCCGGCTTTTTGACATTCGGACAAAACGCCCGCGTCCCCATTTAGATGACAAAGTGCTCACCGATTGGAACGGGCTCATGATTTCCAGTTTGGCTTTTGGATCGCGTATTTTAAGTGAGCCGCGCTATGCGGCTGCAGCAAAAAAGGCCGCAGATTTTATCTTGGAGAACATGATCAGCAGTGTCATTGCGAGCCCCGCGAAGCGGGGCGCGGCAATCTCAGAGATTGCTTCGGTCGCTTCGCGCCCTCGCAATGACAAGCTTGGACGTCTCATGCATCGATATCGGGACGGTGAGGCCGCTATAGACGCCTTTCTTGAAGATTATGCCTTTTTCACACATGGACTGATGGATCTTTACGAGGCGACTTTTAATCCCCGCTATCTTCAGGAAGCAAAAAATTTTTTAAATGAGATGATCCGGCTTTTTTGGGATATCGAACAAGGAGGATTTTTTCTCACCTCGCGCGATTCGAAAAATCTTATTTCCCGGACAAAGGAACTCTATGACGGTGCGATTCCTTCCGGAAATTCGGTTGCCGCCCTTGCGCTTCTCAGAGTCGGCCGGCTCACCATGGAAAAGCGCTTTGAGGAAAAAGCTCGCTCCACTTTTGCCGCTTTCTCGCATACGGTCGACGGGTATCCTTCCGGTTTTACCCAAATGCTGATGGCGTTTGATTTCGCGCTCGGCCCTTCGCGGGAGATCGTAATCGCTGGGGATTTAAACGATACCAAAGCTCAAGAAATGATTCGCCTTGTTTTCTCGCGCTTTCTGCCCAATCAAGCGGTTCTTTTCCACCCGCTCACGCCGGAAGTTGCAAGGCAGATAGAAGCACTAAGTCCGTTTCTCAAAGCGCAATTGCCTTTAGAGGGCAGGGCTACGGCTTATGTGTGCGAAAATTATATATGTAAATTACCTGTTACAGGCACAGAAGCGCTTGAAAAATTGCTTGATTCCGACGTGCGCCGGAGCGTTCATAACTCCTAATTTCTTCCAGTCGCTCAAGAATAAATTCATAAGTTATTTATTTGTAAAGAGTTATGAATTATTACTTTACTAAACAGATTATAAATATATTTAGTTACATCCTTGTATTTCACTATTCTCATAGGTACACTTTTGAATAGACAGGGAAAATACCTGAAAAAGGATATCTTAGCCGTGGGCCACAAGGTCAATATTCGAGGTGTGAAAATTTGGGCAGTGATTGCGGTGTTCTCACTTACTTTTCCCGCTTTTGCAACAGCGGGAATCGAAGCAAGCCATGCCACGGTTGTTCAGATGGATGGTGATGCTCAAGCGCTGAAAGCAGGCACAAGCGACTGGATCGCACTGTCGCAGGACATGGTGTTGAGTGAAGGCGATACATTGAAAACCGGGAATGATACCGAACTTATTTTGGAATTAGCGGGAGAGGCGAAAACGGCTCAGTTGACCGTGCGCCCCAATACCGAGATGTCGTTTGAGACGTTTTACCACGAAGCGGGCAAAGAAAGCGAGCAGACCCTTTTGGATGTGAGCGTGGGAGGCATTTTAATTCAAGCCGAAAAACTTCGTGGAGAATCCAAATTTGAAGTGAAAACACCTACCTCAATCGCCGGCATCCGGGGGACGATTTTTGAGGTTCAGGTTTCGCCGTCTGGAACCGAAATATAAAAAGCGGCATTCTATTTCACATCGAGGGACGAGGGCAAAGGAGACATTCCGTTGCCCTTCTTTATTTTAGGGCGAGCCCATGACGGACACCTTCTGGAAAATTTTAATTCCATTCAAATGGAGCCATCAGGAGAAAATCCGTATTTTTCTTGTATTGCTCGTCCTTTTTGGAATTCTTCTCAGTTTCTCCTTTCATTTTTTTGACCGCCTCGAGCTGGTCAGCTTGGATTACCGGTTTCATTTAAAGAATAAAGCGCCGGCGCGTTCCGATGTCGTGATGATCGAAATCGCCGACGACAGCATTCAGAAAATCGGCAGATGGCCGTGGAGCCGCGACTGGCACGCCACGCTGATCAAAATTTTAACGGAAGCAGGCGCGAAAGCCATCGTGTTTGACGTTTTGTTCAGTGAAAAAAGCGAGCCCCAAAAGGACGCCACGTTGGCGCAAGCCATCCAAGAATCGGGAAAAGTTTATCTGCCTATTGCGGTTGAGGATGCCCCGTTGCCACAAACGACAAAGCTTGTGGCGCCTTTGCCTGAATTCAGCCGCTTCGCAAAGGGAATAGGCCATATTAATTTAAAGCCGGATATGGACGGCGTCATGCGCCGCATCCCGCTTTTCCTGGAAGCGGGCGGCCGGAAAATTCCTCAACTCGGATTTCTCGTGGCCTTGGACCAATATGGAATCAGCCCGACTCAAGTCAAAATCCCCCTCGATCAAAACGGAAATTTTATTTTGAATTGGACGGGGAAATGGGCCGATACCTTCACCCATTTTTCCTATCTGGACGTGGTAAGTTCTTATGCGAGTTCGAAAAAAGGCGAGAAGCCGCTCGTTCCTTTAAATTCTTTTAAGGGCAAAATTTGTTTTGTCGGCGGGACGGCAACCGCTCTGTTTGATATTCAGCCGACACCGCTGGAACCGGTTTATCCGGCCATTGGCGCCAATTTGACCATATTCAGCAATCTCATGGAGAAAAAATTCATACGGCCGCTGGGGGAACGTGAAAATTTGTACATTCTTTTCGCCATGACGCTGATGCTCGCCGGCATTATGAAAATCGAAAGTTATTTTAAATCGGCGGTTTTGTGCGCCGCACTGATGTTTGCCTATGCGGTTTTAGCCACTGCATTATTTGTTTTTTTCGGGATTTGGATCAATATGGCCTATGCGATTTTACTTATTCTCGCCACTTATTTTGCGGTGACGCTTTATAATCAATTGTCCATCACGCTTGAACGCTCCAAGCTTTTTAATTTGGCCACCCGGGACCCCCTGACGGGGCTTTACAATATTGGACATTTTAAGCTGCTCTTGAAGGCAGAACTTGCCGCGCTTTCAACCGGAAGACATAAGAAACTTTCAATCGTGATGGGCGATGTGGATAATTTCAAGAAAACGAACGACACCTATGGGCATGTGATAGGCGATCAGGTGTTAAAAGAGGTGGCCCAAGTGGTACGCAGTAATTCCCGCGCGCTTGATATCGCCGGAAGGTACGGAGGCGAGGAATTTATTTTAATGCTCCCCGGCGCGAATGCAGCAGAAGGGTTCAAAGTAGCCGAAAAAATCAGGAAAACGCTCGCGGAAAAAACGTTTCCCCATGAAAAAGGATCTTTTTCCGCTACGATCAGCATGGGCGTTACCGAAGTGGGTTCGGGTGAGGAGTTGATCGATAAAATCGTCCAGAGGGCCGACACGGCCCTTTATCAGGCCAAGCACCGCGGCAAAAACAGGGTCGTGGTTTCGGGCGATACCCCTGTTTATTTTCCGCACCCGCTTCCCCCTTAAAAACAGGGTGCTTTACTTGCAAACTTTGATTTGACCGTGTATAGTTTAAATGGGTACTTACTAAAATATTTTAAAAACTCGAACTCCAGACACCACAAAATGATGCGGCGGGCGATGGGCAAAATAATCACTCTTCTTGTGATCATCCCTTTTTTCGTTTTTTCAACCCATCCGCCCGCCCTTTTTGCCGATATCATCAATCATATTTCCGCCGACCAAACGTTTACCTCTTCCATGGGCGATGACGGCACGACACAGCAGATTACCGCCCCGGACGGCGCGCATTTCTCAAGCCCGGATTATGATATTCCCGCCGGTTTTTTTGTGACGCTCAATTGCGCGGGCGCCTGCAGTTGGAATGTGACCGAATCCTCCTCCGAAATTTTGGGCCGCTGGTTTACGGAAGGGAATTGGACATTCGTCAATCTTTTCGGAATTCATATCGGCGAAGCGGCACACGTGGATGTCTCGGGCTCTCTGGTTCTTTCCACGCTTGCTTTGACGAGTGAGTTAAATATGAATCAAATGATATTTGAAAACCAAGGTCCGGTTATTAACGTATACAGTCATGATCCTGCGAGAATTATTAATGACGGCACATTTGACATTCACGACGGCGGAAAACTTGCGCTCCTTTCCGAGCGAATCGAAAATCGCGGGACCATTCAGGCAACGCTTGGCCAGGTTGTGATCGGCGCCGGTGAGAAAATGACGCTCAGTTTCGATCCCGGGGGCTGGATTTCACTTGTCGTTGATAAGGGCGTCTCGGGGCTGGCCGAAGAGGCAAGCGGGAATTTAATTCCCGCCATTCATAATCTCGGCACCATTCAAGCCAATGGCGGGCGCATTGATTTAAGCGCCAGAACGTTAAACGACACGCTTGATTTGGTGATCAATAACGAGGGCATTATTGAGGCCCAGGAAGCCGTGATTACCAAAGACGGGGCCGCTGTTTTTGTGGATGGCCGAGTTGATTTATTTTCAAACGGCAAAATCGAAAATTCCGGAATCATCTGGACGAGTCTTTTGAATGAGCGCGGCTACACCTTTGATAACACGGGTACGCTGGCAGGCGGCGAAGTGTATTTGGACAATATCGACGGTGCGGCCAATATCAGCGGCAATATCGGAAGCAATGTCTCGGATACGGGAAATATCAATGTCGTCGGAAATGTGACGCTGACCAACAGCGTCACGTTTAGGGCCGATAGCGATAATTCCGGCGGCGGCGATTTTGTTCAGCAGGCAGGCACTTCGATTAACGGAGGCGGAAAAAATCTGACCATTCGCTCCGGTTCTTCTGCGACAAACGGAACGGGAAATGTGCGATTTGGAGCCATGACAAATGTCAATAATCTGAACATAACGGCCCGCGGCGGAAATATCATTCAGGCCTTTGGATCCGTCGTCGCGAACAATATTTCATTTGCCGCAGGCGGGAATGTGGCGTTGGCGGGCAATCTCACGGCAAGCGTAAATGACATCACCGTGACCGCCGACAGCGATGAGAACGGATCCGGCTCCCTTTCGTTTACAAACGGCATTGTTTTAGCGGCGGGTGGTGGTGGTGGAGATAATATCACGCTTAGAGGATCCAATCCGTTCACCTTCGGGTCCGGAGGTGCCAACACCATTTCTTCAAACGGAGGCATTGCCAACACGTCTCTGACCAGTTTCCGCAATTTAAACATCAAAACCACAGGCGCCGGAAACAACATCACGATTATTCAAAGCGTGTTTAATCACGGTTCGGGCACTTTTTCATTTGAATCAGCAAGCGACATCATCCTGAACAATGGCGTTTCCCTTGTTGCCGCGGGAGCCCTGACGTTTACTGCCGCCGGCGTTATTTCCGCTCTCGTTAATTTCACCCAATCGGCGGGCACCGTCACCGCAAACGGCACCATGGATATTGACGGCTCCTACAATCAATCCGGCGGAACGTTCCGCGCACCGGCCGTTTTAAAAATCGGAGACGATTTTCTGAAGACAGGCGGGACATTCCAGCATCGGAACGGAAAAATCATTTTTGATTCTCCCGCCGTCGCGGATATTAACGTCAATAATTCGATTACATTTTGGGATTTTGAATCTACCGAGGCGGGCAAAACGCTGCGTTTCGGCGCCAATGACACGTTTCACGTGAATTCGCCGGCGAGCTGGACGATTGCCGGCACCTTGGCGAATCCGATTCATTTGGAACGTTTGGGCGGCGCGGGTTTGGACCAATGGAATATTAATGCCGTCAATCCGGTGGTTTCAGGTGTTGTGGTAAGCAATTCAAATAATATCGGCGGTACACCCATCAGCCCACTCAATTCAATTAATGGCGGCAATAATACAAACTGGATTTTCCCGGCTGTTCCGGTTACTCCTCCGGCCCCTCCCGCAGGTCCAGGCATTTCATCCGAAGCCGATCCCATCAATGCTCAATTAACGCCGCAGCAGGCCCCGGGACTTGAAGGAGTTGGTATCGAACCCGGAGCAATTGCCGGCACCGAAGAAGAAGTTAAATCCGAATCAGCCGTAAAAGGAAGCATAGGTCCCCAAAATATGTTTGTCGCCAATCTTGACGGACTTCAAGTGTTTAACGCCAATGCCGAGGCGCCCTTAAAAACCTTTCGATGGAATGAAGCGCCCGCCAGCATACGTTCCTCCGAAAACGGCGAACATGTTTATGCCATTCTTCAAAAAGCGAGGGAACTTTTGGTCATCGACAGCGCTTCACTTGAGGTGAAACGCAGAATCGAAGGTCTCGCTGAAGAGTCCACCGATGTTGCGGTCAACTCATCCGAAGACATTGCCTATGTTCCGAGCGCGGCGATTGACGCCGTTCAAGTAATCGATTTGGAAACCGGAAAAGTGACGAAAACATTTCCGACCGGTTCCTTGCCCTCACAGATTATCGTCAGTGAGAACGGTAAGTATCTTTTTGTATCCAATCAATTGGACAAAACCATTTCCAAAATTAGCATCGGCACCGGCCGCGAAGAAGCGGTGTTTCGGGCGGGAGAATCCCCGCTCGGCATGGCATTGGTGCATGACGACCAGGAACTTTTTGTGACCGATACGGCAGGGAATTCCGTGCTTGTTTTTGGAACGGGAATTGTGGTAGCGCGGCAGGCGGAACCCGCGGGACCTTCACAGATGATCGAGCCGGCAGATTTCGAGCCCTCCGTTCAAATGGATGTCACGCCATTGGAAACTGCTGAAGGAGCAAACCAGAGTTCCCCCATTTTGATGTCCGAAAAAATTGCACCTTATCAATTGAAGGCGAAAATACAAGTAGGGAATGTTCCTTACGCCATTCAAGCGGATCGCGAGGGAAAAAGAGTTTTTGTTTCCAACCGCGGAAGTAATTCAATCAGCGTGATTGACGTAGGGACAAGACAGGTGATTGCCGAAATTCCCGTCGGGAGACGGCCGTCCGGCATTGCCGTAGAACCGGAAGGAAAACGCATGTTCGTGGCGAATGAACTTTCCGGCAGCGTTTCTTCCGTGGATCTTGCGAGCGGTAAAGTGATTGAGAGTATCCCCGCCGGCGTTGTTCCAAGCCGCGTGCTTTTCAATACCGCCCAAAAGCCCCAGGCCTAAGGGCTTATATTCTCTGTTTCCGCTTTCCCCCCGACAAATTTTGACTTTCTAAAGCGCTAAAAGAAAGTACCCTAACTTGGGCATTGCCAAGGGGTAGTTCATTTAGGGGTTTTAATAGCCAACCTCATCTGTTACGGCTTATTTAAAAAATGAAGTTAGATGGCTTGTAAGGGCCCGTTCTGGAGGGTACGATTTAGTATGGTGAAGGAAGTGAAAACATGGCATCCAAAACAATGCCCAAAATAAAGCCACTATGCATCTGGGAAGGGCTGAAAGAGCCATTTTTTTGGCCTTTTAACTCAATACTTAATAAATTTATTATTAAAAAGTTTATCTCTCTGGTTTTACTACTTACCTTTACGAGTTTTTACGTGTTTTCTCCGCTTGGTTATGCCGCGATCGACGACATTATCAACGGTGCTTCCACGGAAGCGGGTGACGTCAATTTCAACAAAATAGACGACAGAACGCTCGAAATTGCGGCGTCGGACCGTTCGATCATTAATTTTGATTTTTTTTCAATCGGGGCGGATGAAACCATCCGGTTCATTCAGCCCTTTGATTCGGCCAGCGTTTTAGGCAGAGTCACGGGTTCTTCGTCGAGCGATATTTTCGGCTCCCTTCTTGCCAACGGCCAATTCATTTTGGTGAACCCAAACGGCATTTATTTTGCGGAGACCGCCAACATACAAGTGGGTTCTCTCATTGCTTCGACACTTGATATCCAAAGTCAGTTTTTCCTGAATGATCAATTGACCTTTGAAAAAGCGGCGGGTTTTGACCCCGCACGCATTTTAAACGAAGCGGATATTGCCGTTCGGGACGGCGGCCACATCGGTTTCATTTCCGAGCAAATTGAAAATCGGGGCGCACTGAGCGCCCACATGGGGTCAATCGCATTGGCGGCGGGTGAAAAAGTGACGGTCAGCTTTGATTCTGGCGGCATGATTTCGATGGTGATTGACCGCGGACTTGCCGAGGCCATTCGTGACGATCAAGGCAATTTGATTCCAGCCATCAATAATTTGGGCACGATAGAAGCAAACGGCGGTAACGTTCTCCTTACCGCAAGAACATTAAGCGACACATTGGATCTTTTGATCAATAATTCCGGAATGATCGAAGCTTCCGAGGCGGTTGTGAATCAAGACGGCTCCGTTACGTTTGCGAGCGGCAGGGTCGACCTCGCGTCCAACGGCAAAATTGAGAATCAAGGCATTATCCGAACCAACCTTTTGAATGAGCGCGGCTACACGTTTGGCAGCACGGGCACGCTGGAGGGTGGCGCGACCGGCGGCGAAGTGTATATGGACAATATTGACGGCGCTGCTGATATCAGTGGAACTATTGGCGCCAACATTTCAGATACCGGCGATCTCAATGTGATCGGAAATATTACGCTGACAACGAGCGTGACATTGACAGCCGATAGCGATAATTCAGGCGGCGGTAATTTTAACCAGCAGATCGGCACCTCAGTCAATGGGGGTGGAAATAATCTCACCATACGCTCCGGGTCTTCCGCTACCACCGGCACGGGAAATATTAATTTCTGTACCATTTCAAATGTGAATAATTTAACCATGACGGCTCGCGGTGGAAATATTACGCAAACCGCGGGAACGGTCGTCGCAAAAGTGGTTTCTTTCGCAGCCGGCGGCAATATAACTTTGATCGGAAATGTCACGGCTACCGGAGCTCCGGGAATCGCAGGTGGCGGCGGAGGAGGTTGCGGCGGTTGTGATGAGGATCCTCCCGTTCCGCCTACTCCGGGCAATATGACTTTGACGGCCGACAGCAATGCAAACGGAAGCGGATTTATATCCATGGGCGCAGGGATGACCTTGGCTACGGGAAACGGAGGCAGTATTTCGCTCAGCGCTTCCGAAAATTCTACCTTGCGGGGAATTAATGTGTCGGCCGGCGGCAGTTTCAATTTGCTCAGCTCTGATTCTAATCCCGTCACTTATACGGCCAACAATGCATTGACATCGATCGGCGGCACGCTCAATATCGGGAGTAATGTAACGCTTGATCTGGCGGGGCAAAATCTTTCAGTTACCACGGAGTCAAACAATGGAACGATTCGACTCATCGGTAATGAATTTATCGGTATTTCCAACCGTGATATTAATTCAGGCACTTGGGAATATACGGGAGGAGGGACTTACGGTTCTCTTGTCGGCGGCAACAATTATTATAACCTGGTTTTCTCAAACGCCTCAGGGGTCTGGGATCTTTCCAATAATCTCGATGTCAATAACAGCCTCGTCTTAAACGGCTCCACCCTGGATTTAAACGGCCGCAATCTGGACATGACCGGAGCCAGCTTCTCAAGCACAGGCACCCTCCGTCTCCAGGGCTTTGAGACATTGACCAATTTTACCAATGACCTTGATTCCGGCACGGTCGAGTACGACGGCACCGGTACGTACTCAAGCCTTGCGGCGGGGAATAATTATTACAGTCTGATCTTCTCAAACGCCTCAGGGGTCTGGGATCTTTCCAATAATCTCGATGTCAATAACA
>CAYJWM010000017.1:22925-23397 GCA_964373885.1 uncultured bacterium
ACCAATTTTACCAATGACCTTGATTCCGGCACGGTCGAGTACGACGGCACCGGTATCTACGGTTCTCTCGTGGGAGGCAGCAATTATTATGACTTAAGAATCATCGGCAGCGGCTCTTTTACTTCCACCTCACTTCTCAATATCAATAATTCATTCACCCAATCCTCCGGAACCTTCACGGCCAACCAGACGATGGATGTCAACGGCGCCTTCACCACTTCCGGAGGAACCTTTAATGCGCCTTCAAGCTTAACCATTGGAGGCAATACGAATCTGACGGGCGGGACCTTTAATTCAGGATCCGGCACTGTCACCTTAGACGGCTCAGGCAATTTGACGAGTGGCGCCAACGCACTCAATCATTTGACTTCAACTGGGACCATTGCCACTCAAGACCAGCTCAATTTGAATGGAAACTTCACCCAATCCTCCGGAACCTTCACGGCCAACCAGACGATGGATGTCAACGGCG
>CAYJWM010000017.1:23497-27188 GCA_964373885.1 uncultured bacterium
CCTTCACCACTTCCGGAGGAACCTTTAATGCGCCCGCCAACTTGAATGTGGCGGGCAATTTTAATCATACCGCCGGTGCCTTTAACCACAACAACGGCACGGTCACTTTGGACGGTGCTAACCAGCAGATGAACGGGGACACCACCTTTTTTAATTTGGCCAAGAGCACTGTTGTTGCGGATACGCTCACGGTTGAAGCCGGTTCGACCCAGACGGTCTTAAACAATTTGACTCTGCAGGGCGCCAACGCGGCCAATCGTCTTGCGCTGCGCTCATCTTCCGCGGGAACACAGTGGAATGTGGATTCTCAAAATCCTTTGGCGCGCAATGTTGATTTTGTCGACGTCCAGGACAGCAGCAATCTCAACGCAACGATTATTGATCCCACCAATTCGATTGACAGTGGAAATAATACTCGCTGGTTTTCGCCGATTCAGCCGCCCAATCCCAACCCAGATCCTAATCCGGACCCCAACCCAGATCCGCTTCCTGATCCTGATCCAAACCCGGATCCTATTCCGGATCCTAATCCTGAACCGCAGCCGGAACCTGTGACGGAAGCCGCCGGCGATTCTGAAGAAGCACCGGCCCGTTCGGAAAATGCAGTTGACCCGTGCCTGGAATCGTCAGATGATACCCGTAACCAAAAGACGAATTGCAGTGTGAGTTATGTATTTGTCGATGAGGGCGCTGTGGACGTGAACGGAAATATGGTTTATCCGGGTGAATATATTGCCGTCGGTCCTGACGGAAGGGCAAATCTTCATATGAGAGCGCTTTATGTGACCAATGTGGACGGCATCAAAGTGTTTAGGGCGAAAATTCATGAGCCGCTAAAAGACTTAAAACTCGACGAAACACCATCGGCAATTGCCTCGCTCGAAAAAGGCGATTCCGTCTATGCGCTTTTACCCAAAGCCCAGCAGATTTCATCGGTTGACACCAAATCCATTTCGGTCCGGAGCGATATCCAAGGCCTTGGGGAGGGTGCGTCGGATATTGTGTTAAGCCCGGACGGCACCTTGGCCTATGTGGCCAATTCGCTTACAGACAGCATTCAGGTGATTGACTTGGCCGCAAAAACCACGCTTCAGACATTCCGCACCGGTTCGGATCCCGTGCAGATGGTCTTAACCAAAGACGGAAAATTTCTTTTTGTAACCAACCGGCTGGATCAAACCGTGTCCAAGATTGATGCGAAGACGGGTGAGGAAGTCGCCGTTTTCCAAGCGGGCGGGTCACCCTACGGCCTTGCTCTCTCCGGAGATGATCAGGAACTTTTTGTCGCGGACACAAAGAATGACGAAGTGCTTATTTTCGGAACCGGTATTTTGATGAGGCAGTACGGAATTAACGCAGACACCGTGAGCTTGGAAGGCGCCGATGCTGGAACAGCCCCTGTTGGCACGCTCACGGTCCCAGACACTTCCGCTTATGTGATGAGAGCGCGGATCAAAGTCGGCTCCGCTCCTCATGTGATCAAAACGGATGAACAAGGAGAACGTCTGTTCGTTTCCAATCGCGGAAGCCACACGCTTTCGATTCTTGACATGTCCACTAAAGAAGTAATGGCCGAGGTCCAAGTCGGCCAAAGGCCGTCCGGTGTGACGATTACCCCGGAGGGAGACGAAGCGTATGTGGCCAATGAACTTTCCGGGACGATTTCGCTTGTGGATCTTGTCACTCAAAAAGTGATGGAAACGATTCCTGCCGGCGTGGGCCCCACCCAAGTGGTCATCAACAGCCCTTCAAGGCCGATGAAGAAGTAAGGATGTCATTGCGAGGAGGCCGTTAGGCCGACGAAGCAATCTCGTGCTCTTAGATTGCTTCGCTCACTTCGTTCGCTCGCAATGACGATTAAAACCCGCTTTTTACCGAGAGATGAACAAGTACGTCGTTTTCTTCCGTCGATTTGTCCCCAAATGGAAATCCGACATCAAATGAAAGCGCCAAAGCTTCATCCAAGTCCACGCGAACGCCGAAACCGGTCCCGATCAGGCGTTTATTCTTTTTTGAGGTCGGGGATGGTCTTTTGAGTAAATAAACTTTCCCTCCGTCGATAAACGCAATGAGATAAACCGCCTCACGGATTTTTTTATGGATCCAGGGAAGCCGCCAGTGCTCCGGAATAAAAAGGGGTGGAATTCTCAGTTCGGAAGAAAGGGCGTAACCCATATCGCCCACTCCGTCTCCTTCCGGATAACCGCGCACCGAGTAAGCGCCCCCAGCCCGGAATTGTTCGACGGAGGGCAGGGTGTTTCTCGGGAATTGCCCCGATCCCCTCAAAATCAAAATCGATGACTTCGGGAGCCGTTGGATGCGCGCGGCGCTTGCGGTTCCATACACAAATTGGCCTCCGGCCTTGGCCCGGCTTGCGTTCTCGTCCCTTCTGTCGTTGGCGCCCAAAATCCCCGGAATCCCCACGTGAATGTCACCGGAGAGAATAGTTCGGCCCCAGCGGTCCTGGCGGACGATACGCGGCCCGGCCTTCAGAACGCGCACGCGGTCGAATGAAATTTTCGGCTCTCCGATCGTTGTTTTGGAATCTTTGATTTCGAAGTCCAGATTTCCATCCACCATCCACTTGCGTGTTTTAATGAAATGGCGTGTGATGCCCGGCACGATGCTGAAGGATTTTCCCTCCACCTCAAAAGTTTTCAATTCCCTGATGAGTTTGCTTTTGGCGAAGCTTGCGCTCATGCGCAGGGTGCTTTTGGCGCGGTCGAGCGGAAAGAGATATTGAAATGAAGCGGCTTGAAACGCGCCTTCTTCGGCGAGGGCGAGGGAGCCGTTCGCGATGTCGCCCAAACCAAGCAGATTATTGTGCGTGATGCTCAGCGTGTGCCGTGCCCGGTGCGTGAATTTTGTGCCGCGGTTTGAAAATTCATAAGATCCGTGGATGGGAAAAGTTTCCTCGGCCTTTAAAATGACGTCTGAAGTCTGGGGTTTTTCACCGGCCATGATGTATGCTTTTGCCCGGTGGTCGGGTTCGCGATTGAGGAAATAAAGACTTGTTTCCAAGTCTTCATAGCGGAACACCCGGTCTTCGCGCCACTTCAGCATTTTTTCATAAAGCCGCTTGTTGAAATAGCGGTTGCCTTCCACAAATGTTTCGCCCACTTTTCCTTCCACAATGCGTATGACGGGCGCCGCATTTTCCACCGTTTGAGGAGGGATGTAAGCGCGGCTGGTCGTAAAACCGCGGGAGCGGTAGTGATTGGTGATCAGCTCGGCCAGTTTGCGGAACTCCTCGAAGGAAAGCTCGCGGCCTTCGAAGGGCTTGGCGTATGGCGCTAGCTCCTCCTCGGAGAAAATTTGATTGCCTTCAAATGTTACCTTTTGTACGAAAAAAACCGGCCCTTTTTCCTTCGGCGGGGCTTCTTCTTTTTCCTCATGGGCGATTTCTGGCTCTTCTTCTTTTTTCACCGGTATTTCTTCTGGTTTTTTACGGAATAATTCCTGCTGGGTGATGATTTCTTCCCTGGCTTCTTCCGTGACGTCGTCCACCGCATAGAGGGTCGGTATGCTGGCAAGCATCAGAAGTACCGCCAAGAGCGCGCGACAAATTTTTTTGGGCATCCTATTTATCAATTTCATTCTGTAGGATCAGGATAGTCCTTTTAGGGACATGATCGCAGGGTGCATACCACTTGATACAGTTGCTTTTCGTGTCATCCTGAGCCCTTCGTTT
>CAYJWM010000018.1:0-25012 GCA_964373885.1 uncultured bacterium
CACTAGGGCAAGAGCGGTCGCGGACCACCATAAAGATAGTCCTCCCAATAAGATAGGTAAAACCAGGGATTTAGTTTTCACGGTAGTAAAAGAAGTGTAACATCCGAATATGGGGGTGTCAAACAGGGGGCCTCGATTTTTGCAGTCCCACGCGGCTTGTTGGAGGCAGCTCTCGCAGCCGTGCGGAGCTTGGTTCGGCCGAAAGCCGATCCGAACGGCGAGAGCGCAGGCGGTCGCCCACCGCTGGAGTGGGCGAACCGCCGGTGCCGAAAACAAGCCGCGGGGATGTTAACTTTCGGAACGAAATTGCTCCCAAAGCCGGCTGAAGCGTGATTCGTAAATCATGCGGTAGGTATCGAGCTTGTCGGGGAAAAAACGCTTCACCTTTTCCTGCAGTTTACCTTTCGCAATCTCGATGTCGACGGCAGGATAATCCTCATCCAAAATCATAAGGCAAATCGTCTGTGCATCACTTTGAATTTCCTTCGCGCCTTTGCGTTCTTCCTCGCTTTCGAAGTAACGCAAAAAATCTTCCACCGTCTCGATCAGCGAAAGATTCAGCTTGAAGCCGCAGGCGCATTTGACCGATTTGCCTTCCTCAAATTCGCCCACATGATGTTTGAGGCCGCATTTGGGGCAGCGAATCGCCATGGCGATCTAAAACACCTAAGATTTTTTTGAATTGATCTCAGACAGCCGGCTGGCTTCCATGATGGGTAAATTTGCCTCCGTTGGCACGTAAATCACCTGTTTGTCCCCTGTCTTTAATCCCTGAATCCAAAGATATCTCAAATACTGCTCGGAAATACTGCCGGCAATGATCTGATTGCTTTTGGCGACACCTTCCGCGCGCGCCACTTCAATCTCAGCGTCTTTTTTCGCTTTCACAAGTTCGAATTCTTTCTGAAGCGATTCTTGTTCGGTTTTCAGCTTCAGTTCGATGCTCTGTGAAAAAACCGTTGGAAGCCGCACATCACGCAAAAGCACGTCTTGAATGACAATTCCCCGCTCCGTCAACTTGTCCCTGAGGAATTCGAGAATTTTCTGTCCCATTTCTTTACGGCCCGCATCGCTATAAAGCGCCTTGACCGCATAACCGCTCACGATGTTCCGGATGGCCTCGCGAACATAAGGTTCGAGCACGGTGGAACCGTAGTACCGACCGATGGTTTTCCTAACGTGAACCGCATTTTCTTTCGGCACATTAAACAGAATGGAAACGTCCAATGTGGAAATGAGCCCTTCAGAAGACGGGACACTTGCCGTTTCTTTCAATTCCTGGGTTTTCACGTTCCACACTTCAATCCAGGAAACCAACGGAAAGAAAAAATGCCAGCCCGTGTTGAGCGGCTGATCTTCTATTTTCCCGAAGGTGGCTTTCACGCCCGTCTCGCCGTCTTCTACCCCCTGAATGGCACAGCCCGAAAAAGAAAAAATAGATACCACTAGTAAAATGGAAAACATTGCCTTTTTCATTTGTTTTTCCTCCTAAATGAGCACCTGACTTACGTTCGCGAAAGCGAATGTCAAGTCAGCCGTGCGAATTTATCCCGTAAGGCCACGGCCTAGTGGCCGAAACGGGATACCTTTGATTTTTGTATTTTACGATACTTCCCGCGAAGGGCAAAGAGAATTGATTGTGCATTCGCCGCATTTTGGCTTGCGGGCAAAACAAGTCTTGCGGCCGTGATGAATGATGAGATGGGAAAATTGTGTCCAATCTTTTTCGGGAATAATCTTCATTAAATCAAATTCGATTTTCACGGGATCTTGCTGTGTCGTCAAGCCCAGCCGGTTGGCAATCCGTTTCATATGCGTATCCACCACAAGACCCGGCACGTCGAATACATTTCCCAAAATCACATTGGCTGTTTTACGGCCGACGCCGGGAAGCGTCACCAAGTCTTCCATCCGCCCGGGCACTTTCCCGCCGAAACGCTTCACCAGTTCCTTGGCGGCATTCGTAATGCTTTTCGCTTTCGCCCTGTAAAAACCGGTGGAGCGTATTTCCTGTTCGAATGTTTTCAAATCCGCATTCGCATAATCTTTGGCTGTCTTGTATTTTTTGAAAACCGCGGGCGTCACCATATTGACGCGCTTGTCCGTGCATTGGGCCGAAAGAATGGTGGCGACCAGCAATTCAAGCGGATTTTTAAAATGAAGGGCGATTTTTGCATCCGGCAAAGCACGCTTAAGCCGCTTCGTTATTTCAAGCGCGCGCTTTTTTTTGGCTTCCAAATTTTCTTTCATCGAGATTTGCGTTTGTTTAAATATTGCTCCATTTCTGCCGCCGACATCGTGTTTAACACATCCGGCTTTTCAAGCCAGCCCTTGCGCGCAATGCCGATCCCGAACGCCGTATCGTTCATCCCCTCCGTACTGTGCGCATCCGGATCAATCGCAAAACGCACGCCTTTGGCCTTGGCGGACCTTAAAAGCCGCCAATCCAAATCCAGCCGCTGGGGATTGGCGTTAATTTCAATGGCGACGCCGTGTGTTTGGGCGGCCTCAAAAATCGCGTCAAAATCAACAGCGTATCCGGCGCGCCCCAAAAGAAGCCGTCCCGTCGGATGCCCCCAAATCGTCATCTGCGGATGCTCCATGGCATGAATGACGCGGCGGGTCATTTCTTTTTCCGGCATGTTGAATCTTGAGTGAATGGAGCCGATCACAAAATCAAAAGAATTGAGTATTTTTTCCGAATAATCCAAACTTCCGTCCGCAAGAAT
This sequence comes from uncultured bacterium, assembly GCA_964373885.1. GTDB lineage: Bacteria > Omnitrophota > Omnitrophia > Omnitrophales > Danuiimicrobiaceae > CAYJWM01. The sequence continues at coordinate 2,730 of CAYJWM010000018.1, forward strand.
ATCCGATTCAATGCCGCGGAAAATCCGGATTTGTTTGAATTTTTTCTGCAGCCGATCGATGGCTTCGTGCTGTTTTTTTACCCGTTCCTCGGAAAGCCCGTTGGCGTAAACAGCCGTCTTGGAATGGTCGGAAATCCCAACATATTCATAGCCCGAATCAGCCGCGGCCTGAACCATGTCGTCGAGCGAAGCCGTTCCGTCGCTTTCGGTCGTGTGAACATGAAACACACCTTTAACGTCCTTGGCTTCCAATAATCGCGGGAGGGGCCCTTGCTTGGCGGCTTCAATTTCCCCTGAATTTTCCCGCAGCTCGGGCGGAATATAGCGAAGTCCCAGCGTTTTAAAAATGTCCGATTCGTCTTTACACGGAAGAAGCCGATTGCCGCGGAAAAGACCGTATTCGTTGATTTTGATTCCGCTTTTTTTGGCCATCGTACGCGTCGCCACATTGTGTTCTTTCGAACCCGTAAAATAATAAAGCGCGCAGGGAAATTCTTTCGCGGTCACGGTCCGTAAATCCGCCTGAATTCCCGACTTTAAAATCACGCTCGATTTGGTTTCACCCCGCGCCAATACCTGCACCACTTCCGGATATTTTGCAAATGCCTCGTGGACGGCCTTGTGTTTCGTGGTGGCCACCAAAATATCCATATCATGGACAATTTCTTTGGCCCTCCGGACGCTTCCGGCCACTTCGACTTTGAGAACCCCCTGCTTTTTCTTCAAATAATTCACGAATTTCCCGCTGTCTTCTACCGCCTGGGAAATCAGGAAAAAACCCTTGGTTTTATTGTGATGCTTGATCGCCTCGAGAATATTGGCCTGCGATTTTTCTCCGAATCCGTCGAGTTTAAGAAGCTTGCCCGCTTGACAAGCTTTTTCAAGCTCAGAAACGCTCTTGATCTTCAATTTGTCATAAAGAACTTTCGCCCGTTTCGGGCCTAATCCCGGAATTTCGAGAATCTCAAGCAGCCCCGCAGGAAGCGATTTCTTAAGTTGCTTGTGCTGAGCGCACTCGCCTTTTTCAACAAGCTCGGCAATGGCCGAGGAAAGCCCCTCACCGATTCCCTTGATTTCGCGAAGCGTCCCCTTCTCCACGAGTTCCGCTATATCTTGGGCCAAACCTTCGACAATTCGTGCGCCGTTGTGATAGGCGCGGACCTTGAACGGATTTTCTCCCTTGATCTCAAGCAGCTCGGCGATTTCTTCCAAAACTCTAGCGATTTCTTTATTGTCCATGGCTTGAATATACTACTAAAATTAAATTCCCGGTGCTATAATTTCCGCGCTATGGAAACTGTGATTACCGATTCTAAAATCGAGCGTTATATCCAAAATCTTTATCCGCTGGAAGACCCCGTTTTGAAAGAAATGGAGCAGCTTGCGGAAAAAATTAATTTCCCCATCGTCGGCCCGCTCGTCGGCCGCCTGCTCTATCAGCTCGCGCATATGATTTCAGCCAAAACTGTTTTTGAGATGGGTTCGGGGTTTGGATACTCCGCCTTTTGGTTTGCGCTTGCCCTTCCGGAGGACGGCACGGTGCATCTGACTGATCTCGCGAAAAAAAATTCAGAGCACGCCCGGAGCTTTTTCACCCAAGGCAATTTAACTCACAAAGCCAAATTTCATGTGGGAGATGCCCGAGAAATACTCGAAAAAACCGAAGGCATGTTTGACATCATCCTTCTGGATGCAGATAAGGAACGTTATCCCGAAAGTTTTCAGGCCGCGAAACCCAAGCTCAACCGCGGCGGTCTATTCATCGTGGACAATCTCCTTTGGTCGGGTGAAGTGCTTGAAAAAAAGAGCGGCGAATCAACCGAGGGCATTAAAAAAATGACCCGAATGCTTTTTAACGATTGTGATTTTATCTCCACCCTGCTTCCCATCCGCGATGGTGTGGGGGTTGCCTACAAGAGCACCTGACAGGGTGCTCTGATCCGCTGACCCATGCGCGCCGTCATTTTTAAAGAACACGGAGACGTCAACCGTCTCACCTACACGGATGTTCCCACTCCCAAAACCGGCCCGGGAGAAGCGCTCATACGCGTGCGCGCCTGCGCCTTAAACCACCTTGATATCTGGACGCGCCAGGGCATGGTCGGCATCAAAATCCCGCTTCCGCATATCTTGGGTTGCGACGTAGCGGGAGAAATTGCCGAGGTCGGTTCAAAAGTAAAAGCAAAAAAAATCGGAACACATGTCGTGGTCGCTCCGGGTATTTCCTGCGGCCAATGCAAATGGTGCAAAACCGGCTGGGACTCGCTTTGCCCGGCTTATAGAATCGTGGGATTCCAAATCGACGGCGGTTACGCCCAATACGTGAAAGTCCCCGCGCGGAATTTAATTCCGGTTTCAAACCGCTATTCCTGGACCGAATGGGCCGCCTGCCCGCTCGTGTTTCTCACCGCATGGCACATGCTTCACACGCGGGCACAGTTAAAAAAAGGCGAAACCGTTTTAATTCACGCGGCGGGCTCGGGCGTAGGAAGCGCCGCCATTCAAGTGGCCAAAGCCGCCGGGGCCCGCGTTTTGACGACCGTCGGTTCATCCGAAAAAGAAAAGCCGGCTAAAAAACTAGGCGCTGACGTGGTGATTCATTACAAAAAAACGGATTTTACGGATGAAGTAAAAAAGCACACGAAAGGCGAGGGAGTGGACGTCGTATTTGAACACATCGGCGCGGAAACCTTTACCAAAAGTCTTGTTTCCCTTTCTAAAAAAGGCCGCTTGGTCACCTGCGGCACCACGAGCGGCGGGCAGGTTCAGCTAGATCTTCGTTTTCTTTTTGTGCGCCAGCATTCGATTCTGGGTTCCTACATGGGTGGGCGCTGGGAGCTGGAGCATGCGATCAAATCACTTGAGCGGGGACGGTTTAAACCGGTGGTGGATTCGGTTTTTCCGCTCTCGGAGGCACGCCGAGCCCATCTCCGAATGCTCGACCGAAAAAACTTTGGAAAAATCGTGCTTGAAATCCCCTAGAGCACCGGACGAAAGTACCCCATGATTGCGACGCGAGAGATTTTGGCACGAGTGACGCAGTATTCGGGCCAAAAATCCCGAGTCCCTTCGGGTTCGGGCGAAAGCCAGCCATCTGCTTCGTTCTCGCTTCTAGGCGTATTTTATTCAAATACGCCGTCGTCGCTCGGCCTCACATCTGGCAGATCTTTCGCCCGAACGCAATTCATGCGGTACTTTCGTCAGGTGCTCTTAATAAAGTGCTTGATTTTCAACCTTCAAAAAATATAATAGGCCTTGTTCGGCTCAATCATGTTTTAATAGCCGACTCAATCACAAAAGTTCAAGAACAAAGGGGAGCGTGTTATGAAGAAGGCGATCGGACTGACTGCAATATTTTGTCTGGCATTTTCGTTGAACGCATATGCAAAAGACCTATGGGATATGGCTCAATCTCCGAAATACGGCGAGAAAGCGGGCGGAATGTTCGCTCGCGGAATTTTGAATGTGGCCTCGAGCCCCGTGGACATGTTTGCTTCCGCAGCTAAGGGCGGAAGAGAAAGCAGCAATCAATTCATGGGAGCGGTCGGAGGTTTTGCAAGAGGGGCCGTATGCACGGTTGCCCGCGCTGCTTCCGGTGTGATTGATGTCGCCACATTCTGGGTCCCGCAATGGAACGGCGTGCCGCCTTGCCGAAGCTATGAAGATTGTTTCGCTTGCACCGGACAAACATCGGCACCCCGTGCAGCACCGGCTTACCAGCCGGCTCCGTCAGCTCCAGCGCCCTTCGCTGTTAGAAGCGAGCCTCCTCCAGCACCCAGGGAGGAAGACAGCCGGATGAAGTACGTGAAGAAGTAAAGCAAAATTTAAAAATTTAAACAAAAAAGGGACAGGCACGTTTCGTAACATGTGCCTGTCCCTTTTTTGCGGCAAGCTGACAGAATTAAGCGGAAGAGCGGATGCGTCGCCACGCCTCGTACTCAAAAAAATAAGACTCAACGGCTGAACGATTCGCTTGGGCCATTTGAGGCAAAGAGGGCTCGGACGAAAACCCTATTGGGGGAAGCCGAGACATGTCCTGGGGAATCTGGAACACCCAACCCACCGGAAAAGAGGCAAAGGCAAATGAACCTGAAAAGAGAAGAAAACCAAGGCAAAGAATCGCGAGGATCCAAACGCTTATCTTCTTCTGCCGCATGAGGCGCTCCTTTCTTCAAAGGAACTTAATGCTTAAACCAGACTTTACACCTCTGGAAAAAGAGAAACGGACTCAAAAATGGGGTCCCAATTCCGCCCGGCGGGGGTCGGAAAAGTAAAAATGTCCGCAAAGCCGGAAACCAATTGCCTTCCCGCGTAAAAAAGGCCTTTCCCCGTCCCGGCGGTCAAGCCCTCCCAAGTAGCCATCCAGGCGGGTTCCGCTTGTGCGGCGGTTTCGAGCATTTGTTTTGGAATTTGAAAGGGAAAGCTCACCACATGGACCACGCCGCGGGCCAGTTTTTGGACCGGGCCTTTTCCGATTGAAGCCTGACTGCTGGGAATGAATACTATGAGAAACGCGAACAAGAAAACGGCTGGAAAAAAGTTTCTTTTCATAACTGGATTAAACCCCTTTCTCAAAGACGGGCGAAATCGAGATGTTTTCCTTCTCTTCGACTTTTAGCGCGAAATCTTTAAGATTTCGTAAGGGATCGTGCCGGCCGGCACCCGCACCTCAACGGTTTCGCCCACCTGATGTCCGAGAAGTGCCTTCCCGATGGGGGAAGCGATGGAGAGCTTTCCTTTTGAAATATCGGCCTCATCTTCGGCCACGAAAGCAAAGGTAACCTTATCCCCCGTTTTTTTATTTTTAAGCTCAACCGTAGTGCCGAAATATATTTTATCCGTCGGCGCATGAGTTGTATCCACCACCTTTGCGCGCGTCAGTTTGTCTTCAAGCTTCCGGATTTTCGACTCAAGCTGGGCCTTGGCTTCTTTGGCCGTATCGTATTCGGCATTCTCCCGCAAATCGCCGTGCGCCCGTGCGGATTCCAATTGTTTCGCCACCTCCACCCGCTTCACCGTTTTCAGGGTGCGGAGTTCTGTTTTTAATTTTTCATAACCTTCGGGGGTTAAAATGACTTGATCCATGTCAGACCACCTGCTTTTGAATTTGACGGACGGCCTCGATGGCTTGATCCACTTCTCCCGGCGTATTGAAATAACCGGGACTGAACCGGACACATCCTTGAGGAAACGTGCTTATGAATTTATGCGCGAGGGGCGCGCAATGAAGACCCGCTCGGCAGGCGATCTCAAATGATTGATCCAAAATCAAACTCAATTCTTGTGGCTCAATTCCATCGACTAAAAACGGAATGGGTGTCGCGCTTTGATTCACGTTTGAAGTGCCGTACAAGGTAACACCGGGGATTTGGGAAAGTCCTTCCCGGATTTTTTTGACGAGCGCGCGTTCATGTGCCTGGATTTTCTCAATTCCTTCATTTAAAATAAATTCCACCCCTTCCTTAAGTCCCACAATGCCGACGGAATTAGGCGTCCCGCCCTCCAAAAGAAACGGCAATTCCTCCGGCTGGGTCTGTGACTCCGAATTGAAACCAGTCCCGCCCTCACGCCAAGGCGTCAGGTTCGCGCGCGGACTCACATAAAGACCGCCGGTACCGGGCGGCCCGTAAAGCGCTTTGTGGCCCGGGAAAGCAAGCAAATCAATAAAATCATTCTCCACGTGAATCGGAACGGCACCTGCCGTTTGAGCGGCATCCGCTAAAAAAAGCGCACCCTTCTCCCGCACGATGCGGCCGATTTCCCGGATCGGTTCGATGACTCCGATTACATTCGAAGCATGGGTTATTACCACCAACTTTGTATTTTTTTGAAACGCTTTTCGGATTTCGCCCGGATCGATGAGCCCTTCTCGGGACGGCGAAATTTTCGTGAGCGTAATTTTTTTAGCGGCCTCAAGGGCGTTTAGCGGCCTTAAAACGGAATTGTGCTCCAAAACGGTCGTGATCACATGGTCCCCTTCGCGCAAAACGCCTTTGATCGCAATATTGAGCGAATCCGTGCAATTGAGCGTAAAAATAATGTGTTCGGGGTCTTTGACGCCGAACAATTTCGCGAGCACATGGCGCGCCTGGACGATTTGCGCCTCGGCGGCTACGGAAAGTTTGTGGCCGGAACGGCCGGGGTTGGCCGCTTCCTCACGCAAAAATTGATCCATGCGCTCGTAAACGCGCTTGGGCTTCGGAAAAGAGGTAGCGGCGTTATCGAGGTATATCATAGAGCGGTACAATCTTTGACAAAAACAAAACTTGCCTCGCTACGCTGCGCGCGGCGATTTTTAGCCGAGCGGGCTGAGCAAAAATCGCCGTGCTCGCTGCGCTCATGCGCTCGATTTCGAGCTGGAAATCTCGCGCAATCGACGCCGCTCGGCAAGTCTGTTTTTGTCAATTCAACCATCATGATTTATACCCCGATGTACTTGGAATAAACGGATTTTGCGACGGCCGGATCATTGGTGCCTTTGATAATGGCGCGGCCGTCCGGAAAAATAGTGAATTCATAGCCGTCCACTTTTGCCTGAAACATAAACGAATTAAATTTGGTCTCGCCCAACTTTTCAAACCTATGGGCCAGTTGCTTAAAATCCATTTTGACTTTGTCGGAGCGGGTAACTTGAACCGCATTGCGGCCGCAGAGCGTCGAGGTTTTCGGCGCTTGATCTCCTTTTAAAAATTCAAAATTTCCCTGTTTGCACGCCGGGCAATCAACGGCATCGCGCAGGCCTTCCAGGCGGAAAGATTTGGTTTCAAGCGTCCAAATGTCAAAACTATAAAGTGATTTATTAAGCTCTGATTTCTTCCCAGCCAAAAACTTCAGTGCTTCAGTACATTGAATCGATGCAATGGTCATAGAGGCGGGCGCGATAATGCCCGCCGTATCGCAAGTGGGTGTCAGCTCGGGCGGGGGCGCCGATTCAAATACGCAGCGAAGGCATGGGGTCTCACCCGGCAATATCGTCATTGTCAAGCCGTGGCTCCCGATACAGGCCCCGTAAATCCATGGCTTTTTGTGTTTCACGCAGGCATCATTGATTAAAAAACGTGTTTCAAAATTGTCTGTGCCGTCAAGCACCAAATCGGCGTCTTCGATAAACCGCTCGATATTGGTGAAATTGACATCGGAGACGATGGATTCAATTTGAATCTGAGAATTGATTTTTTTTAATTTCCGCTCGGCCGCCGCTGCCTTCGGAAGATTCTCGGCAATGTCCCCTTCGTCAAAGAGAATCTGGCGCTGAAGATTGTTGAGCTCGATAAAATCCCGGTCCACCATACGAATAAACCCCACGCCGGCACGTGCAAGCGTGTTCACAATGACCGTGCCCAAAGCTCCGCAACCAATCACCGTCACGCGGGCCTTTGCGATTTTGTTCTGGCCCGCCTCGCCGATTTTCTGAAATAAATATTGCCTGTGGTATCGCGTTATGTCTTGGCTCATAGGCACAAAAAAACCCGTCGGGGTCTCCGTCGGGTATACTCAAAAATGCACTACACTTTTCGGGTGTTTTAGCACTTTTTAGCCCATCGTTCGGGCTGCGGAGCAATAACCCAACAAATCACCGCTTAATGACAAGTACTGTAACATAGACCAATGGCAAAAACAAGCTGCAACTGCAATAAGTATAAGTCATTTATTGACAGTAACTTAGGTAAAAAACTTGGCGGCTAAAATTTTAGAAAATCTTTGTGAGGCGGCTCTCGGAGCCATTCGAAGCTTGGCCCCGCCAAATGTATTCTCACGGCGGGTTCGAATGGCGAGAGCGCAGGCGGTTATTCGCCGCTGGAGCGAATAAACCGCCGGTGCCGAACGAAGATTTTCTAAAAAGACACCTTTTGCTTGTTGTGATTCACTTTTAAAAAAGATAAAATGCCGGTCATGCCTTCGAAACCGCAGAAGCATTTAGAACATTTTCCCAACCCTAATCTCGGCAGGAACTATTTGATCCAATTCGAATGTCCCGAATTTACCTGCCTGTGCCCGAAGACGGGACAGCCGGATTTTGCCACGATTCGAATTGAGTACGTACCGGATAAGCTCTGTGTGGAATTAAAATCGCTGAAACTTTATCTGTGGTCTTACCGCAATGAAGGCGCTTTTCATGAAGCCGTGACGAATAAAATCCTGGACGATCTTGTGAAAACCATCCAGCCGCGGCGGATAAAAGTCACTGGAGATTTTTTTATACGCGGCGGGATCCACACCGTCGTCACCGCCGAGCATTTCTGGAAGGAAAAGACCTCTACGAATTGACCAAATAATTCAATTCGCTCAAAATCCCAAGGCGTCTGGCCCACCGCTTCGTATAAACCAAATCCAATTTGCCCCGCATGCGCTCAAGAAGCATGGCGATATCTTCAAAATCATGGGGGCGGCCAACCTTCAATTTTTGAAGGATGAAATCTTCCGGTGCAATAAAATTGTAACTTTGACCGCCGAATATTTTTCGTTTCTTGCGGCGGAACATGGTCCATTCATGCTCATCCCGTGGCACCATCACATCCGCCAAAATCCCGCCGGCGCGGAACCGGATTTGAATCCCTTTTAACATTGGATTCCGCAAAATCCATTTTCGGTCAAGTTTGAATCCCTCTTGCTGTGCTTGATCCTTCAATTTTTCAAGCCCTCTGGCATCCAGCAACACCAGAAAATCAACGTCCAAAGTCATGCGCGGCTTCACCAAAATATTGAAGGCAAAACCGCCGATGATGAGGTAATCAATTTTGTGGCGCCGAAAAAAGCGGGGAACGGTTTGAAGGTCTTCTGAAAATTTAGCGCGGAAATGCTTGGGCAAGCTCTTTTCTCCAACGGCGTATCAGACGGCGGTCGCGCGCGGCCAAACGGGCAAGTTTTTCCGAAAGTCCTCTTGTCCCCAAGGTTTCAAACGCCATGGCCATAAGTTCAAAACTTTGTTCAAATCCTTCGCTGGCGCTGGGCCATTTTACCCCTCTAAGATCGGCCTTCACCCTTGGAAGACGGCTCAGCCAGATTGGCAATCGCCGGTTACGCATGAGAAGTGATCTCTGAGATTGCTTCGGGCGCTATGTGCCCTCGCAATGACGAGCTTTTCTGGAAGGAATAAATCGTATCGCGTTCGACCGGAATTTTTCCGATGCGCGTAATTTCGGAAATAAATTTTTCTTTGCAAGTGTACTCCCCGTTTTCACCTCCTGCTTCGCGGGTAATACTTTCATGATACAAAGTCCCGCCCATGTCGTTGGCACCCGCGGAAATGGATTCTAGAGCGTTTTCCCAGCCCAATTTTACCCAGCTGGTTTGGATGTTTCGGATGTCATTTTGAAAATAAAGGCGCGCGGCCGCCAGCATTTTGAATGCATAAGTGATGCGGTCCGTCTGCGATGACAGTCCCACCCGTTGGGCAGTCATCGCAGATGACTGCTTCGCTGTCATTTGCTTGTCCACAAGACGGCCGAGCTTCGTTTTGTCCGGCATGAAGAGAAGCGGGACAAACTCGGTAATCATTCCGGTCTCGCGCTGAACCTCGCGCACTCTTCTAAAATGAGTGGCTACTTGAGCCGGCGTTTCAATATGGCCAAACAAGATCGTGGCGGTCGACGGAAGCCCGAGACGGTGGGCTGTTTTAATGATCTCACACCATTCATCGGATGAAATTTTCTCCCAGCATATCTTTCGGCGTACTTCATCATCCAACACTTCGGCAGCCGTCCCGCACATGGAACTCATGCCCGCCTTTTTACACTGAGAAATCACCTCTAAATACGTTTGATTGGTTTCCCATGAATAGTAATCAATTTCTTCCGGGGAGAAGGCATGAAAATGAATGTAGGGATAGGCGGTGTGCACCTGTTTTAAAAGCGTGAGCACATCACGAAACTTCACGGACGGCGAAAGACCGCCTTGAAATGTAATTTCCGAAAGCAGGCCGTCGGCATGATCAATCCGGTGCTTGATATCTTCAAAGCTTAAGATATAGGCGTCTTTTGAATCGGGAGATTTTTTAAATTCACAAAAGGTGCAGTGGTATTCGCAAATATTGGTGTAGTTCACATTCATATTGTGAATGAAGCTCACCTGCCGGCCGTTTAAACGCTCGTTGACTTCCCGGGCCAGCGCATACAGCCGCTCGAGTTCCTCCGGCTCCTTGCGTTCCAAAAGCCACTCGGCTTCTGCTTCGGCTAAATCAACGGCATTTTTTGCTTTGCGTTCAATATCATTCCACATATTTATCTCATGTCTTACTTCGCAAAAATTACTTGCCTTCGCTACGCTGCGCGCAGCAATTTTTAGCCGAGCGGGCTAAACAAAAATTGCCGTGCTCGCTGCGGTTCATGCGCTTGATTTCGAGCTGGAAATCTCGCGCATTCAACGCCGCTTAGGCAAGCGAATTTTTGCGAACGATATTAAATATTCTGTCATTCGCGCCGGTGTTTCTCGAAGCGCCTTTATTTTGCTTCTCTTGCATTAGAGTGACGCGTGGCTGTTTTGAGGCAGCTCTCGGAGTCGTCTCGAGCTTGGTGTCTGCCTGTTTTTCGGCAGACTCGAGACGGCGAGAGCGCAGGCGGTTATTCGCCGCTGGAGCGAATAAACCGCCGGTGCTGAAAAACAGCCACACGTCACTATTTTTCTTGCACTTGATAAGAGCTGTCCACAAGCACCGGTTCAAAACCCACCCTCTCGATCAGTCTCCTCAGCGACGCCTCGGAAAGATCGGTCGGCGTTTCATTGCCCGCATCATGCATGATTTTTTCGTTTAAATTCGTGCCGCCCACATCATCCACGCCGAAGAAAAGCGCCACTTGCGCCATTTTCAAATCAAGCGTCGTCCAGTGGACTTTGATGTGGGGAACATTGTCAAAAAGAAGCCGTGAAACCGCATAGACTTTAAGGTCGGTATAACCGCCATCTTCTCCCAGTTTTTGAATCGGCGTATTTTCAGCATTAAAAGCGAGCGGAATAAAGGAATTAAACCCGTGCGTTTCGTCCTGCAACGCCCTCAATCTCAGAATATGATCGACCCGGTCTTCGATGGATTCGATATGGCCATAAAGCATCGTGCAATTGGACGGAAGGCCGAGCCGATGGGCCATGCGATGGATTTCAAGCCAATTTTGCGAGGTGGTTTTATCCGCGCAGATTTTTTTGCGCGTCCGTTCATTGAAAATTTCAGCTCCCCCGCCCGGAAGTCCGCTCAGGCCCGCTTCTTTCAGCTGGATGAGCACCTCTTCCCACGAAAGCCCGGCACGCTGGGCTAAATCGTCTATTTCAACGGCAGTCAATGCTTTAATAAAAATCGATGGATACGCCCTGCGAATCATGCGCAGAAGTTCCAAATAATAATCCATTCCGAGTTCGGGATTAAGCCCCCCGACGATATGAACTTCGTTGATATGAAAACGCCGGGATGTCTCCGCAATTTTCTCGAGAATTTCGCTGTGAGAAAAAGTGTACCCTCCGGTTTCATCCGGGCGGCGCGCAAACGCACAGAACACGCAATGAGCCGTACACACATTGGTATGGTTTAAATGGAGATTGACGGAGTAATAAACCTTTTTGGCATTCAGCCGCTCGCGCGCGCAATTGGCAAGCCAGCCGAGGAACGAAAGGTCGTTCGTTTTAAAAAGCCGAATGCCGTCTTCGGCGGAAAGCCTTTGGCCGGATTCAACCCGCGCTTGAATGTCCGCGAGGTCTGAATTGTAGAATAAACGATTCATAGGGAAATGCAACCTATCACCCCCTCACCTTCCCCTTCGTAGGTCACATTTTCCGCCGCAAAACTTGGCGGATCCGCTGCGCTTTTTAGTGGAAAATGTGACCGACTACTGTTTCCCTCTCCCCCTTCTAGGGGGAGAGGGGAGGGTGAGGGGGTTTTGCCTTCTTTTCAATTTCGTTAAACAGCTCGCCGACAAGTTCGCCTTCGGGCACGACGCGTGCCTCGCGGCCGTCGAGATAAATCATTCCCTTTTCCTTGCCGCCCGTGATGCCAAAGTCGGATTCATGCGCCTCGCCCGGACCGTTTACGACACAACCCAATACGGAAATGGTCATCTGGTCTTTTAACTTCATCGCGCGCGTCTCCACTTCATTAGCAAGCTTAAATACATCCACTTCCGCACGTCCGCAGCTGGGACAAGCGACGACCCGGGGGCCGAATTTTCTCAAGTTCAACGCTTCTAGGATCATTCGGCAAACCTTGATTTCCTCAATAGAATCGGCGGAAAGAGAAACGCGTATCGTGTCGCCGATCCCTTCCTGAAGCAAAGTCCCGATCCCTATAGAATTATAAATGGACCCGCGCATCAAAGTGCCCGCTTCCGTCACGCCGAGATGGAGCGGATAATCAAAACGCTCATGGGCCAAACGGTATGCCTGGACCATGGTGGGCACATCGCTCGCTTTGAGGGAAATAACGATGTCGTGGAAATCAAGCTCTTCCAAAATCCGAACGTGGCGGGCCGCGCTTTCCACAAGCGCTTCGGGTACCGGATGGCCGTACTTTTCAAGCAGCTCTTTTTCAAGCGATCCGCCGTTCACCCCGATACGGATCGGGACTTTTCTTTCCTTCGCGCGTTTGACCACTTTTTCAATCCGGTCGCGGGAACCGATGTTGCCCGGGTTCAAACGCAATTTGTCTATTCCCTGATCAAGCGCAATCAACGCGAGCCGGTAATTAAAATGAATGTCCGCCACAAGCGGGATGTTGATGCGCTTCTTTATCGCTCCAAGCGCGCGGGCATCTTCTTCCTTGGGACAGGCCACGCGGATAATTTCACAGCCCGCTTCCTCAAGCGCCTTGATTTGCGCCACCGTCGCCTCCACATCATGCGTGGGCGTCGTGCACATGGACTGAATGCGTACGGGATGTCCGCCGCCGATGGTGAAAGGACCGATTTGTACGGCTTTAGTCTTTTTACCTGCCATGTCCATTTCCATTAGAACTTATCTCGAGCATGCGCTGAATGGGTCGAAGCGCGCGGACCCTGATCGCTTCCGGCACTTTCACCTCATACTGCATCCGTTCGAGTGAAAGCACCACTTTCTCAAGCGTGTTCATTTTCATATAACCGCAGACGGCGCGCTCAAAGGCGGGAATAAAGCGTTTCTTAGGACTTTCCTTCTGCATTTTGTGAATAATCCCGGTTTCGGTGGCGATGATAAATTCGGATGCTTTTGATTCGTGGGCATACTTGGCCATGCCTTCCGTCGATAAAATCTGGTCGGCATAACCCATGGACCCGGTGAGACAGCCGCATTCCGGATGGATGAGAAGTTCGGCACCGGGATGTTCTTCTTTCAAACGGGCGACCCGGTTGGAATCAATCATGGCGTGTACATGACATTGGCCTTTCCAAATCGTCATGTTCGTCCGGCCCGTTCTGGCCTGGACATAGGTGCCGAGATAAAAATCGGGCACAAAAAGCACTTCCTGATCCGCAGGGATTTTACTGACCACCTTCACCGCATTTGCGGAGGTGCAGCAGTAATCGGCCTCGGCCTTGACGGCTGCCGTGGTATTCACATAAGCCACCACCACCCCGCCGGGATGCTCCGCTTTCCATTTCCGAACGTCTTGGGCGCGAATCATCGCGGCAAGCGAGCAGCCGGCGTCCAGATCAGGAACCAATACCGTTTTGTCCGGACACAAAATACTCGCGGTCTCGGCCATAAACAAAACACCGCAAAAAACGATCACGTCCGCATTCGTTTTTTGCGCTTTCTGAGCCAAACCGAGCGAATCCCCGACAAAATCAGCGATGTCCTGGATTTCACCCACTTGATAATTGTGGGCCAGAATGATCGCGCTGCGCTCTTTTTTAAGCGCTAGGATTTCACCTTGAATAGTGCCGTAAATTTTTGCCGCCATAATTTTCTGTCATTCTGAGTCCTTCGCTGTCATTCTGAGCGGAGTTGCGCTTGCTCAGGATAAACTCTGCGAAGAATCTCTGAACACTGAGATCCTTCGGCCTAACGGCCTCAGGATGACACCTTTGCACGTTCCTGTGATTCTAAACGCATCTTTCTTTTCTCTTCCCTCTTTGTCAAATTCTCCTGCCCCGTTTTCGTCAATTCCTGGGAAATGCTCATGGAACAAAACTTCGGACCGCACATGGAACAAAACGCTGCTTCCTTAAACCCTTCCTGGGGAAGTGTTTCATCGTGCATCGCGCGGGCGGTCTCGGGATCAAGCGCAAGCTCAAACTGGCGCTTCCAATCAAAAGCAAAACGCGCGCGCGAAAGTTCATCGTCCCGGTCGCGGGCGCCCTTTCGGTGACGCGCAATATCGGCTGCATGTGCCGCGATTTTATAAGCGATCACGCCTTGTTTGACATCTTCCGCATTCGGAAGTCCGAGATGTTCTTTGGGCGTCACGTAACAGAGCATAGAGCAACCATACCAGCCGACCATCGCCGCTCCGATGGCGGATGTAATATGGTCATAACCGGGTGCAAAGTCGGTCACAAGAGGCCCCAATGTATAAAACGGCGCTTCGTAGCAAAGCTCCATTTCCTTATCCACTTGAAGCTTTAATTGATCCATCGGAATATGGCCCGGGCCTTCAATCATGACTTGAACATCATGTGCCCATGCTTTTTTTGTCAGCTCACCCAGGGTTTTCAATTCCGCAAATTGCGCTTCATCGCTTGCATCGGCAAGGCAGCCGGGCCTTAAACCGTCGCCCAAACTGAAGGAAACATCGTACTTTTTAAAAATCTCGCAAATCTCATCGAAATGGGTGTAAAGGAAATTCTGCTTGTGATGGGCTGCACACCAGCGGGCCATCATCGCCCCGCCGCGCGAGACAATGCCCGTGATCCGGTTCGCCACGAGCGGGACGTATTCCACCAAAACGCCGGCATGAATCGTCATGTAATCGACGCCTTGTTTCGCCTGCTTCTCGATCACGCTGAGCATCACATCAATGGAAAGATCTTCCACTTTTCCGTTTACTTCCTCAAGCGCTTGATAAATGGGGACGGTGCCGATCGGAACGGGGCTGGCTTTGACGATGGCGCTTCGAATCAAATCCAAATCACCGCCGGTCGAAAGGTCCATCACCGTATCGGAACCCAAATGAACGGCCGCGTGCAATTTTTCAAGTTCTTGCTCCACATTTGAGCTCACGGCGGAATTGCCGATATTGGCATTGATTTTACATTTTGAAGCCACACCGATGCACATGGGCTCAAGACTTGTGTGATTGACATTGGCCGGTATAATCATGCGGCCGCGGGCCACCTCGGAACGGATCAGTTCGGGATCTAAATCTTCGCGTTCGGCCACATACGCCATTTCTTCGGTCATCATCCCTTTGCGGGCATAATGCATCTGGGACACGTTGGCGCCCCCTTTACGGGGCCTCACCCATTGAGATCGATCCATGTTACCTTTCTATTTTGCTGTCATTCTGAGACCGAGTGACTGTCATTCTGAACGAAGTGAAGAATCCATGCTTAGATGCTTCGCGGAGTTTACACTGAGCGCAGCGAATGTGCTCAGCATGACAAGTAAAGACCTCAGGATGACGCTTTCAACTTCACGTCTTGACCCGACTTTGCCCGTACATTTTTTCCAAATACTTGCAAATATCCTCGGACTCGAGCATGAATATATTTTTCTCCACGTCCACAAGAAGCGGGAATTGAAGTTCCCCAACGAAACGGTTTAAAAATTCGCGTTTTACGCTTCCGCGCGGCGATGGATGAGAAATATAACTTAAGTCCAGCTCTTCCAGTTTCCGGCGCACCTTCCGGCAATAGGGGCAATCTTCGAAATGAAAAAGTTCAAGCATAACGGCCTTTCTATAATACGACTTTTTTACTCAGCTTTTCCTTAAAAAGACCGTCTCCTTATGAGAAGACATCTTAGTTTACTAAATTCAAGCCCGATTGTCCAGCCGTCTAAGGGAAAAATAAGGTGTTTTTCGGGCCTTTCCGCCCCATTTTCGGTCCAATTTGCTAAAACGAAAACCTTATGTTATCTTTAAAATGAGAAAAACGAACCGATCAAATTTTAAAAAGCCAATGGCCAAACAAACCGTCTTCTTTATTCTTGCGCTCACCCTCGTCATCTGCAATCTGTCCGCGTCCAGCGACAACTACTTAAAAGAGGAAAAAGATTTTGCGGTGCCTGCGTTCAGTGATTTTTTTGTCCTGGGCGGGACCAAAATTTCAATTCATCCCATCAGTCCGGAGGGAGAAAACGGCTTGCTCCCCGACTTGGGCGAAATCAGGCGGCAGCGAAGCGGTCATCGTAGATGGCTGGATATCAATCGCGACCTTCAGTTAAATGACTTTGATATCAAGCAATTCGAAGCCATCATCGAAAAGCTGGAGGGGGTAGATTCGAGCGCCGGAGAGCTGATCGCGCGATTCGGCCTTCAAAGGGAGGAGCAAACGACTGTTTTTCCGTTAATCTATGACTTGGACCGGGACGGAAAATTTACCCCTTACGACGTGGATTATTTTGGCGAGCTCGTGGGTTCGCTCGACTCGGGTGGGGTTCCGTCAAGCGAACTGGTCAAAAAATTCAGAGAAAAGATTTACTAAAAAGAGGGCAGGCAGTGAATTATTGCCTGTCCCCTTTTTATCAGAGACCGGATTTTCACATCGTAGAAAAAGGGACAGGCAGGTAATGAATGCCTGTCCCTTTTTCTATGTTCCCCGGCGTTCCGTAATGTGATGCCGGATGTCAATTCCCTTGGCGACATAAATCGTGTCCTCGGCAATATTGGTAGCCAAATCCCCGATTCGTTCCAAATTGTGCGCAATCATAATCAAACTCAGTTCCTGCGGAACATGTTCCGGCTCACGTTTCATCACTTCCTGAAGTTCCCGATACGCTTGGTCATTTAATTCATCAATTTCATCGTCCCGCTCGCAAATCGCCTTTGCCCGGGCGGCGTTTCCTTCCAAAAAACTGCTGAGCGCTTCCTTGACCATGGAAACAGCGACGTCGGCCATTTTTTGGATGCCCGCGGGATATTTGACGGGTGCCTCCAAATTCATCGCGATCGCCTTCTCGGCAATGTTGACGGCTTGGTCGCCGATGCGCTCGAGATCGCTATTGATCTTCAGTACCATTGTAATAAACCGCAAATCAACGGCGGCCGGCTGCCTTAAAGCGATCAACTCATGGCCGAACTCGTCAATTTCGATTTCCAAGATATTGACCCTTTGGTCTTCTTCAATCACCTGCTGGGCCAGTTTGGAATCGCGGCGGATGAGCGCTTCTATCGCTTTGGAAACCGCTTCTTCCACCCACACACCCATTTTCAGCAATTTCTCCTTGAACGTTTTCAACTCCTCGTCAAAATGACGCTGCATAAACCTGCCCTTTCTTAAAATTAAGTTGCCGCAACAAGACGGAGGCGATAATCTTGATACGTTTTTTCATCCGTGAATTCAAGCATCCATTTTTTGGCGGCCGCCGTAAACTCCTGCTCCACTTCCTTTACACTTTTCCCCAAATGTTTCTCGAGGAGCTCCCGGTCCTTTGGGGCGTTGAATTCCGGACCTTGTTTCGAAAGATCACGCACATAATTTAAAAACCGATCACGGTACTGATCCTGCATGAGAAAATAAATAAAAGCCCAGCTTTCCGCATACGCCAAATAGGCGTACAGCGGGTCCATTTTGTGAAAGTCGGTGCCGCGGCCGAAATTAATCAAATATTCCAGCGGCATCAATTCATCCCGCTCAATGGCAAAGCGAAGTTCCATCAGGCGGTCATGATGAATGTCGCCGATCGGCTTCGTCTCGCAGTATACCGCAAGACCTTCCACGAGCCAACCGCCTTGATATGTCTCGACCGGCGTCATCCCAAGCAAATGAAAAAGTTGATGGCCTCCCTCATGGCGGATCACATGCCCCGTCCGTACACCCGCATCCGCCATGGTGAGAAGCTCATCCCGCGCGGCCTCGCCCGCTGCTTCTTGAATCTGTCCCCGTACCGAACCGGCGGCGGAACCGTATTTGGCTTCCACTTCAGAGCTTAACTTTTCCATTTTGGATTGGAATTCGCGGGCTCCGGTCAGCCGGGCTTGAACCGCGGCCTCCGTCTTTGCATTATAGAACACCAACTTTTTGGCGTGAAAATGATAAAAACCGATCGGGTTTGATTTTAAGTTGAAGCCGATTTCCTTAAGCACGCGTTCAAACTCTGTGCGCGTTCCGAAAATAAGAACATCCAGCGGCTCATGCGGTTTTGAACGATCAATCAGATCAAAGAAATGCAGAAGGAAGTCATGATAAAACTGGTTGAGCGATTTTAAATAAAACTTAAGTTCCGCCGGATCTTGCTCGCTGGTCAGCACATGGTAATACCCGTTCCGGATCAATTTAAGAGAGGAATAATGTCCCTGTAATTCCTTGAACCGATCACCGGCTTCTTTCTCGGGCGGCCAAAGCTCAATTTTTTCGACCTTCTCCAAGTCCAAATCGATTTCCGCGGCGCCTCCCTCTTTAAACTGTTGGCGTACGGTAAGAATGTCTTTTGATTTTTTCACGATGCGGCCTTCTATTCGCTCACCGTTCGTTTTATAAATCAAATGCTCGGCACCTTCCGGCCATTCGGACTCTTTTGGCTTTCCTGACTCAAAAGCAGGCACATATAAACCGTCCTTGGAACCTCCCGCTCCGCGAGCTGCCCCTCTTTCGATCGCTTGAATTTCATTACGCCCGAAACCGACCACCCCTCCCCGCCACTCAATCCGGACCATTTCCGGAGTTTCCTCAACCAGTTTTCCCTCAATCACACCTCCGTTCGTCAGCACAATCCGATCCACCGTCCGGGGCGCGGAAACCACCTCCGCTTTCTCCGGCAGCGCTCCGCTCGGCGTAGAAGTTTTTCCACAAGAAACCAAGATAAATGCGAGACAAATGAAAACGGGCAGTAATATCTGAGCAAAACCTACTGCCTCGAGCGGGTTCATCCTTTGTTTTACTGCCGCGAAGGGGTTCCCAGCGAAACACGTCATCTTGGCTTCGTTCGGCAAGCAAGCGTGTCTTGAAGGCAACTCGCGGAGCCGTTTGAAGCTTGGTTTCGCCGAAGGCGAATTCAAACGGCGAGCGCGTAGGCAGTCGGCCGCCGCTGGAGCGGCCGAACTGCCGGTGCCGAAAAGATACGCTTGCTTGCCGCCAAGTCGAGCGGTGCTTCGCTGGGAGCCCCTGAGTGGCTTCACCCTTTGATGACTCCCAGCGGTTTCATGCGAACCACGCGCCGGGCGAGCCCTGCGCCGTGAACCACATTCACCACCTCATTGACGTCTTTATAAGCGGCCGGCTGTTCCTCGGCAATGCCCTTCATGCTGCGGCCCATCACGATCACGCCCTTGGCGGCCAACTCCTTCTCAATCGAGCGGCCCCGTGAGGTGCGGCTCGCTTCCGAACGGCTCATGATACGGCCCGCGCCGTGACAAGCGGACCCGAAGCTTTCATCCATGGCTTTTGCCGTGCCGAGCAAAAGATAGGAATTGCGCCCCATATCCCCCGGAATAATCACGGGCTGGCCCAAATCACGGTAATCTTCAGCCAATTCCGGATGGCCGGGCCCAAAAGCGCGTGTGGCCCCCTTGCGGTGAATGCAAAGTGTCTTTTCTGCGCCGTTCACTTTGTAGGTCTCAAATTTTGCGATATTGTGTGCTACATCATAAATCAAATTCATTTCAAGCTTCCGCCAGCCGGTTTTAAACACGCCCTCAAATACCTCGCGCGCCAAATGCATGAGACATTGCCGGTTCGCCCACGCGTAATTGGCGGCCGCGCGCATGGCGCCGACATAACGTTTTCCCTCCGGGGAATGTACCGGAGCACAGGCCAGCTGAATGTCAGGCACGCGAATATGATATTTCGCAAGCGAGCGGCGCATTTCCTCAAGAAAATCATCGCATACCTGATAACCGAATCCGCGCGAGCCGGAATGTATCATCACCGTGATCATTCCTTCCGAAAGGCCGAAACGGTCCGCCGCCTCGGGATCAAATACCTGATCCACCGCCTGCACTTCCAAAAAATGATTTCCGCTTCCGAGTGTCCCGAGTTGGTCTGTCCCGCGTTTATAAGCGCGCTCCGAAACGGCGCTCGGATCGGCCCCCTCCAGGCATCCGCCGCCTTCCGTGTGCTTTAAATCTTCCGGTACCCCATATCCGTGCTCCACCGCCCATCCGGCCCCTCCCGTCACCACTTTAGCACGTTCCGGCTGTGCAATCTTAAGCGCTCCCGATTGCCCAACCCCGCATGGAATACGCTCAAAAAGAGCGGCGATCAATTCGGGCATTTTGGGTTTGGCGGCCTCAAGCGTGAAATTGGTCCTGAGAAGCCGGACACCGCAATTGTGTACGACAAAACCATTGGCGATAAAATTATGGCTCTCATGACGAACGGTAAGGTCATACACCCAGGGCGGTATTTCGCAAGCCCTGATTTCAGAAATTTCATCCCAAACAAGCCCGGAACTTCCCAAACCTGTTGTGGCCTCACGGCGAAATTCACCATAGGAGGGAAATCCTTCCGGCACCCGCACGTTCCGATCCGACTCTTCGTATACCGTCCGTTCGATAAAGCGGAAATTGACCTGTCCCTGCGCGAGCATACCTTGTTCCTCAAGTTTGCAGGCAATCGCTTTAGGACCCGCGCCCAGTTCTGCTCTCAGCTTCTTTACCTCAGACATAACTAGTTCGCGAGCATCCCGCGACGCCATCTTGAGTTCCTGATAAGCCGCAACGCAGGCAGCTTCAAATCGCCTCTGGCGGTTGTATTCGAAGCCGATGCGCCTATAAAGCGCCTTTAGATGCTCAGGCCTTGAAGAAAAGAGAAGCCGCAAGCGGGATGAAATTCCATGCTTGCGCAAAGTAGTCTCATCACGTTCTTGAATCCCGATCACTTTCGCGCCAAACTCTTCAGAAAGCGCTCCGACTTGTTCAAGAAATCGCCGCCCGCTTGCCGAATACTGTTTCACTTTTTGAACCGTGAGGAGCGGACACGGAAAATTGTGATTACGTATCATAAACGGACGGGGAGTTTGAAGTTCGGCTCCGAAGTAAGAAGCAAGAAAGAGCCGCTTTTGCCACAGAGGGGCTTTTTTCAGCCAACGGGGGACCTCATAATCTTGAATCGATTTGTTGCCCAAAGGACAGCCCAAAAGCGCGAGAAGCACCGCGAAAGATGTTGAATTCACACGGAAGTAGTGCTCCGTTGCCTCAAAATTAACCTGCCCATAATCAGTCTCGATTCTGTGAGACCGCTTCCGGCCATAAAGGCGGGAAACCCGCCACCACCGGGAAAGGTCGGCGCGGATGTCTTCCAGATCTTCGGGTTTTCCATAGAATGCCGTTATTCCCTTGCCCTTCTTTCCGACAAAATAAAGCGACCCGTCACCTGTCACGTAACCCAGAGCTTTAATCAGCACAGGTAAAATTGGTGAATCATAACGCAACGGGAGGAGCCCTCTCGCAAGCAAAGAGTTGAGCACCTGAGCAACGGCATTCCCGCTTCCCTTTCCTTGAGCAAGCATGAAGTCATGAACAGAGTCTTCATCGACCAAAACTTCCTTAGGTGGTTCCTCATAGGGAACGCCCTGAAATGGACTCAAAGCCACTTGGTCTCCAACTTTCAGATCCGAAAGAACCTTCATTCCGTCAGGCGCAAGAAACGGATGTTCGGCGGTGGCAACAATTTTCCGGCCGCTTACCGTCTTAAGCTCAAACACCGGAGCAGAAGGACGACTCCTCTTCCAAATGAGAATCTCCGAATCCCCGACGGCCTGCCGCTCTAAATCGTAGCTCGAAACGCGGTCACGAATTTGCCTTGAAACAATGTCCTCAATTTTTCTGGTATAGCCATATTGATGAAGAATTTCCGCCTCACCGGAAAGACAATTGATGTCAAAACCAATTCCTCCCGGAGAAATCACACCGCCTTGGTCCGGATCTGTCGCGGCAACTCCTCCGATCGGAAAGCCATAGCCCCAATGAATATCGGGCATGGCAAGCGAATGCCCGACAATGCCGGGGAGATGAGCGACATTGGCGACCTGTTGAAGGGCCTGG
This sequence comes from uncultured bacterium, assembly GCA_964373885.1. GTDB lineage: Bacteria > Omnitrophota > Omnitrophia > Omnitrophales > Danuiimicrobiaceae > CAYJWM01. Next base: position 24,769 of record CAYJWM010000018.1, read on the forward strand.
TCTTTTCGCAGGGTCTGAAGCAGCTTTTCATCGCAAAACACAAGCCCGGGCACACGCATGCCGGGGTCATAGTCCATGGGAATTTCCCAGCGATAATCGTCTATTTTCCGAAGCGGAATCTCACGAACGGTCTGCATGATTAAGAGCACCTAACGAAAGTACCCCATGATCGCGACGCGAGAGATTTTGACCCAGACAAGGAACGAGGAGGAAGGCGTATTGAAATCTCAATACGCCGACGACG
>CAYJWM010000019.1:0-24516 GCA_964373885.1 uncultured bacterium
GGCCTGCAGCTGGGCCTTTTGATTTTGTGTTTCATTAAAGGATTTCAACAGAACCTAACACAATCAACAAGCTATTTTTCTCTAACTCCAAGCCTATCAACACAAAGTGTTAAATTCAAGCTACTTACGGAAACACCCAAAATTGCTCCCAAAGCAGGTGCTCTAAGCCAGCTGAGCTACGCCCCGACGCCGTACACGTCACTCCTTTAGAAGTGACGGCGTCGCACTTACACGTCGGTGTAAGTGCTAACGTTGTACAGATAAAATAGTATTGATCGAAATTATGGGGCTGTACTTGCTGCTTCTCAAGCAAGTGCGCCCCGGCTTTTATACTTGCGCCAATGCGCCAGTACCATTCGTGAAGACCTTGACGGTCTTCTACGAGCAGTCATTCAAATCCGGGTTCTCAGGCAGAAAAGAAATTTGATAACGCCCGGAATTTAAAAACAGCCGCTTTTTCGGATTTTGCAAATGTTCCAAAATAAAACTGACCATGGCTGCTTCGGAAACAGAAAAGGGGGAAGATTCTCCGGAAGGATTGAAATTAAGAATGAAATCATTTTGAAACTGTCGAAACACCGGTGAGAGAAAAATTTTCTTTTCGCCGGGAATAATTTTGTTCCGCATCTCATCTTCCACAAAGGCCTCCGCTGTGCGGTTGAGCTGCTCATCCAAGTGTTCTCCTCGAAACGCCTCGCCCAAAAGCTGCGGAGAATCCATTCGTGCCGACACAAGGGCCGTTAAGATCCGCTCATCCCGGAAATATTGGCGCAAAATATTGTCCCTGAGTTCGGTCAGACTGAAAAACTCGCCTGCGGCCCGCACAGTCCGAATGTCAAAGGCGGCGGGAATTTGATCAAAGCGCCGGATGGGATATTCATCCAAAACCATGCGAATGACGCCGGCATTGTACAGATTCAACCAGAAAGCGATTCGGTCCTCCCGGCTGAGCTCCGCAAGCCGGTCGACGGAAAGCGTTTCAAGCTTCGTTAAATATTGATCGAGAAAGCCGCGGTCTTTCTGAACACCCGCGTAATCAACCAACCCGTTCCGGACGTGTTCCCTAAGAAGCTGATTCCATTCCCAGTGAAGATCGCTTGCAGAACCAGCCGGTTGAGCGCCGGACAACAGAAGCATCAGGATGGGCCAAACCACCGCTTGAGACAATAAGCTCTTTTGCCGAGCGCCTTGTTTTGGCACGGAAGGAAGAACAATCGAACTTAAAACGCGAGACCGTTTTCTTTTAAAAAGTTCAAGTCGTCTTGATTGAGTTTAAATTCCAATCTTGCCATTTGTTTCTCACCTGAGCCGGACTCCTCGTAACGGCTCATGTATTCGTCATACATCTCCTCAAATTCATCCAGTTCTTCCGGCGTCATGGGAACAAACGTGAGGAAGCACAGGTTTAAATTCACGGGTTTATCGCCCAGAAATTTGGAAAGCTCGGAACCCTGCGGATGCGCCCTCAATATTCTCTTCAGGAGCCTGATCAATTTTGCAATGTCACCGTCCATTGGATCCGTGTTCATGAATATCCTCCGCTCAAGTTAATGTGTTCCCGCAAGTTCCATGTGTTCCAAATAGGCCTGTGCCGCGAGCGCCGCCTCGCACCCTTCCCCGCAAGCGGAAACCAGCTGCTTGACCGCTCCGGCACGTATCTCTCCCGCCGCAAAAACGCCCGGTTGTGAAGTCTCGAGCCATTCATTCGCTTTCACATAACCTTTTTCATCCAATTCCACAAAGCCCTGCAAAAACTTGGTGGCCGGGTCGTGGCCGATAAACACAAAAACGCCGTCTGTTTTAAATTCACGCTCTTCGTTCGTTTTCACATGTTTCAGTCGAACGGATTCCACCTTGTCTTTTCCGTTGATTTTGGTCACGACCGTATCCCACACAAAATTAATTTTGGGATTTTGCTTCGCCCGGTCCTGCAAGATCGGGCTGGCCCGCAGCTTGTCCCGGCGGTGGATGACGCTTAGCTTCGTCACGAAACGCGTCAGGAAAAGCCCCTCCTGCATCGCTGAGTCCCCGCCGCCCACCACAATAATTTCCTTATTTTTAAAAAAAGCACCGTCACACGTGGCACAATAAGAAACCCCTTTTCCGGTCAACTCCTTCTCGCCCGGGACACCGACCATCCGGAACGAAGCGCCGCAAGCCAGAATGAGCGCGCGGGCCTGATATGTCTTTTGGGAAGTTTTGATCAGGAATTCGGAACCGCTTTTTGCAATCGACTGCACCTCTTCATAAACGATTTGGGTGCCGTAGCGCTTGGCCTGCGCTTCCATACGCATCGATATTTCCGTGCCGGTCACCCCTTCCGGAAAGCCGGGATAATTTTCCACAATATCGGTCAGTGCAATCTGACCACCGGGGGTCAATTTTTCGATGAGCAGGGTCTTTAAATTGGCCCGGGAGGTATAAATCGCAGCGGTAAGTCCCGCGCCGCCGCCGCCGATAATGACCACATCATATGAAGCCATAGACCGGAATTATATCTTAGGGCGTTTCGGAAGGCAATGGATTCAAGAATCGCTGATGCCGGCCTGATCCAGCACTTCTTCAGCTACAAAAATGGGCGCCCCCGCCCTGAGGGCCATGGCCACACTGTCGGAGGGCCTTGCGTCTACCCGAACTTCCTCGCCTGCACCGTTTCGAGACAAAACCACCTTCGCGTAAAATGTATTGTTTTCGAGCCTGTCGATCACGATTTCTTTGAGCTGGGCGCCGAGCGATTTGATCATGCTCAGCAGTAAATCATGGGTCAAGGGTCTGGGCGGCTCAATCCCACTCAATTTCAACTTGATCGCATTCACTTCGGCAATCCCGATCACCACCGGAAGAAGCCGGGAACCTTCTTTTTCCTTTAAGACAATGATCTGCTCGTTGCGGTTTTCGTCGATCTTAATGCGGCTTAACACCAATTCGATCACGGAAATCCTTTGCGCCGTTTAAACGTCATCGCCGGCGTCAAGCGAATCAGGATCTTGTGAAAACGGCGTAGGAGGATGGCCCGGCCGGGTGCGTGTGAAACGGGATTTTTCTTTGATCTTGGTCTGCTCCAATATATATTTTTGCGCCTGCTTCAACTTGACAATTTCCCGCTCCACTTCCTCCTGGGCTTGGAGAATGCTTTTCATGTCGTCTTCCCGCCCGCGGATGTCCTGTTCAAGCGCCTGCTGTTTTTGCACCAATTCTTTCAGCTGAAGCTCTTTTTCAGACAATTCATGGGTAGCTTTGGTCCGTTTTTGAATGAGCTTTTGCTGTTCCAGCTGCTGGAGGAATCCACGGTTCTGCCGCTGGACCTGTTCCAGCTGTTCGTTCAACTCCCGGTTCCTTACCCTCAAGCTCTCAAGCTCTTCGGCCTGATGGGCACGCAAAAATTCGTTTTCCTTGATCACTTGGGAATACCCCGCGCTCCAGTCATTGGCCTTGCGCTTCCATTCTTCAAGTTCAGTGCGTTGCATGCGAAGGCGCTCATCCACATCACAGTTCGCCCGGTCGGCCTCTTCCTTAAGCTGAACACAATTCATTTGGGCCTGATCAAGCATGTGTTTTAAATCTTCGCATTCGGCGCGTGCTTCGGAAAGCATTTTCTGCACCTGCGCCCCATCGTCTTGAAATTGTTTTGCTTCGCGCTGGGCCGAACGAAGCGCCTGCTGCGTCTTGAGTTGCTCGGTTCTAAGATGCTCCAGCTGAAGCCGTAATTCGTTAAGCTCGCTTTTGCCGGGCCCTTCCAGCGGAGTCGATCGCCCCAAATCTTTATTTCGCGCGCTCAAAACACCGTTTTCTTCACGAAGGCGCCTAAGCGCTTCTTCAAGGCGCGATTGCTCCGATTGAAACTGCCGCTTCAACACTTCATTTTCGCGCTGAAGTTCCATGGTCAGTTGTTTGAGTTCGCTCTCCGGGCTCCGTACGGCAGACTCACGCGCAGGAGGCAGTTGAGGTGCGGTTTTTAATTCACCCGCAAGCTGAAAAGATGAAGTTAAGTCCTCTTCCAGGGAAGTTTGAAACGAGGATCCGAGAATGTGGGCGAGATTCGGCGCTTCAGGCCAAATGGCGCGGAAACACTTCCGTTTTTGAAGCAGGTCGTTGGTGGCGTAACAATCGATTCCGGTTTGAGCAAAGTGTTCTCTGATTTTTTCCGCGGCATCCAGGGAAATTTCGTCGAGCAGAACAAGCGGCGTGTTGACCATCAGGTCGTTCGCTTCATCGGTGGAAAGATGAAAGATTTCCATCAATCGATCGATGGCGCGCTGTCTTTGGAAATCCGTGGGGGCGCGGTTGAGGATGACAGCCCAGTCGGACTGAACGTTTGGCTTTGCTTTTTTACCTAAAAGCATGAAAGCGTGCACCTTCCGAAAAATGAATTTACAAGGTCACTTTCGCCGCGAGGGCGGAAATCACGGGCATTTCCCAATACTGGTTCATCAGCACACGCACCACCGCCACCAGCGAAAATATCCCGAATACCACCCAGGCCAGCGTAAAAATGACATCCCCTAAAACCGGCACCACCTTCAACATCGAGGCGGCCACTTCCAGAATAAACAGAATCAGTGCCTGCCGGCCGTGAAACTGGGCGAATTTGTTATCGCGCTTCAGAAACAGGGGGACAAAGCATAAAAGCGAAATATAACCTACTGCGGCGAAAAATTTACCTTCCCTGATAACCGAATCTTCGGTTTGAATTTCAGATCTCCTGGGGCCGCTTGAATCCATAAATTGGGATATTTTATCGACCCCTCTGGGGGGAGTCAATGACTTATTTAGGCGCTATTGACGTGAAAACTCCACTCTAAAATGGGCTTCCCTCCAAGCAAATGCCGGTCGATGATTTTCGCCAATTTTTCCTGTGTCACGCCATGATACCAGACCCCTTCAGGATACACAACAAGGATGGGCCCGCCCTGACAAATGCCGAAGCAATTGACTTGAGCGCGCCGGACCGTCTTTTGATCCACCTTAAGTTCTTTTAATTTCGCCTTCAGCGTCTCATAAATTTGGGGGGACGTTTCCGGGGCGCATCGCGGCCCCGTGCAGACAAACACATGGCGCTCATAAGGCATGAGTAGAGGCATTTTTTCTGAACTCATTTATTCAAACTCCCAAGTGGCTCCCAATAAGTACTCCCGCGGTGCGCCGGGAGTGACAAACAAATACCGCCCCGGCGGAACAACTGTGGTCTGAAATACTTGCGCAGCAATGGCCCTCGAAAAATAACGCTCGTTAAACAGATTGTTGATTTTAAAGTAAATCTTTTTCCTTTTCCACTCAAAAGAAATCATCGTATTCCATACCGTATACGGTTTGATAAAATGACCGGCTGCATCCAAATTGGCTTGTGCCGCTGACTCAAAATTCGAAAGATGCTGCTTTCCTGTAAAAACACCATTCATAGAAATGCTAAATCCATCGTAAGGCTCACCCAAACGTTGGAAAGGCCTGATTGTCGTTCCTAAAGTAAAACGGTTCTGAGGTACTTGCCCCAAACCTCGGCCTTTCACCGGCCCGCCGCTTGTCACCGGTCCTTCCTCACGAACGTAGGCTTCCATCCAAGTGAAAGAACCGTATGCGTCAAATTCAGGAACCGGATTCAGGTCCAAACGAGTTTCGATACCTTTTCTCCTGGTTTGGCCTAAATTCACGTTTTGCCCAAACGGCGCCAATTGGGTAATGGAGGTAAAATCGAGGGCGATTTCATTGTCCACATCGATCAAAAAATAACTAAACTTAGCTTGTGCCAGGTCTTTGTATCGGAGCCGCGTTCCTACTTCGTAACTATTCGACTCTTCCGGTTCCAAATTAGAAGAAAACGTACCGGAAAACGGCGCAATTTCGCTAATGGAAGGAACGCGGAAACCCTGCGAATAATTAAAAAAGAAATCTGAATATTCTATCGGTTTAAGTGTCACACCGGTCGAGATGGTAGAATCATGCCAACGATCTGTGAAGCTCATCGATTGGTTTAAATGATCCCGCACGTTCAACCGGTGCCAATCATGACGCATTCCAACATGAGCAACGATTTTGCGAAAGAGTGAAATCGTCTCACGCCAAAAAATTGCCATCTGATCAGGATGTGCGCCTCTTTCTGTCTCACGCACGGCATTCAAAACAACTTCCCCGCCAAACGCGTTTTGTTCCAGTGCGGCTTCCGAAGCATCACGAAACTCCATTCCAATTTCACTTCGATTATTTAACCAGTCCCACCACGTGTCTTCATATCCTGCTTGCCAAATCAAATCAGTAGCTCGCGTGCTTACCGTTACCAAGTCCGTATCCGGATTAGAGCCGGTGGTAAAATCAGCAAATTGGATTCCGGTTGTATAAAAGTGAATTAAGTTCACACGCCAAGCCGCCAAAATGGAGGCAACAATTTTCTTATTCCAAAACTTTTTATCGGCACCTATTTGAATAATCGTATTTTTGAAGTCGCGGCCATCCAGAAGCTTAATCGTCTGTTCCGGATCCACATGAAACTGTTCCAGCGTAATATGGCTGGGGTTGGAAAGCGCGTCCTGAACGTGTTTGACCCCGGCATGAATCCTTCCTTCGTCGTCGGGCAGTTCGTAAGCCGTTTTAACGTCAAAAGAAGTTAATCTCCATTCTCCATTGTCCCGAAAACCGTCATTTACATCACGGCCCCCGTTAAAATAATAGGTCAACTTCCCACCGATAAGAGTGAGCCGGTCTCGAATGCTGCCGCTCACTCCTTGGTTCAATTTAATTCCTTTAAAACTTGAAAGTTCTACTCCCCCAAACGCGCTAAAAAGCTTCTCGCTCGGCTTCCGGGTCGTGATGTTCACAACTCCGCCAAATGCACCGCTCCCGTAAATCGGCGATGCGGAACCGCGCTCAATCTGAATGGATTCAATATCGTGCATAGGTACGAGGGGAAAATTAACGGCATCCCCATCCAGCTCATTTACCCGCACCCCGTCGACCAATACAATAACAGCACTGTCCTCAGAAAAACCTCTTAAACTAAAAACCGTATCCAGCCCGTTACCAATCGCATTGTCATAAAAAATTCCCCCTTCAATATCCTGGACTGCATCTTGAACATTTCGTGCGCGGGCATGAGCTAATTCTCCTTTTGACTTATAGCTCACATTCGCCGGAATATTTGACACATTGGCGGGAATATCCGAAAGCCGTGTCCTGAAACTGGGGAGCCGCGAAGCGATGACCGTTACCAATTCGGAGGTGGGAATTCCGCTTTCGTCTTCTTCGAAATTGAGAAGAAAATCGGCGATGCGGGAGCTTAACCTGCGTTCGGAATCAATTTTTTCCGTTGACGTTTCCGCTGCCTGTGCGAAACGTGCGGTCCCGTAAGAACTAAAAAACCAAAGCAAAACGAGATACCAAAACCATAGAATGACCTGACTCATGTGATTCTCCTTTACCCTCGTAAAGTGACGCTTGTTTCACAAAGCGTCATCCTGAGGCGAAGCCGAAGGATCTATGCAGAGATTCTTCGCTTCGCCCAGAATGACACGAAAACCAAGCATCGGTTACGCCCGGGAATGAGGTCTTCTGGCTCGTGGCGTTCGCCTACTTGCGGTACCTTCCCGCCCTGTAAACTCTCAGGACAGTGGTCCAACAACCGCTTTCGTTCCACTTACAGCTGCGGGGCAGCAGCGGCTTATCCGCTTTCCCTCGCTTTCCCAAGCACTTAGTTTTTAAAAACTACACGTCCAGCGAAAAGCTCGGTGACTTCAGCCCGAAAAATTCGCTGACCCTCTCCTGCGTCAAGAGTTCTCCTACCGCGCCCGCCTGAATGAGACGGCCTTCCATCAAAAATACCGCGGTGCGCAGATATTTTTTCGCAAGCCCCAATTGATGAGAAATGATTCCGATGGTGATTCCTTCCGTTTCGTTGAGACGGCTCAACAGCTCGAACAGTTCCGCCTGCTGTTTCACGTCCAAAAAAGTAGTGGGCTCGTCCAAAAGCAAAACGTCGGGTTTTTGGCAGAGTGCGCGCGCGATCTCCACTTTTCTCCGCTCTCCGCTGCTCAAGTGAAAAATAGACCGCTTCGCAAATCGAAGCACGCCCGTCACGTCCATGGCCCAGACGGCGAGCTCAAGGTCTTCCTTGCGGTCCCAAAATTGGTCCGCAGTATGCGGAAAACGCCCCATGAGCACTACTTCTTCCACGGTAAAGGGAAACAAATATTGAATTTCCTGTTCCAGAAAAGCCGCTTTCTTGGCAATGTCAACGGGCTTTTCATACGCAATCGGTCTACCTTCCAAAACCACCCGGCCTTGATTCGGCTTTAAAAGCCCGACGCCCAATTTAAAAAGCGTGCTTTTGCCGGCACCGTTGGGACCGAAGAAAAGCGTAAAATCTCCCCGCTTCAGCAAGAAGTTGATGTCTTTAAGCCCGAACCGGTGATCATAAGTGAAATCAATATGCTGCCATTCTAAAACAGCGCTCATATCACCCTCTTGGCTTCCCGGCGTTTCAAAAAATAAATAAAAAAAGGAGCGCCGAGCAGCGAAGTGATCACCCCGACCGGAAGCTCCTGCGGCTGTATCAAGACGCGGGCCAGGGTGTCTGAGAAAATCAAAATGGCCCCGCCCAAAATCGCGCTTAACGGAAGCAATTTCCGGTAATCGGAACCGAATAAAAGACGCGTTAAATGAGGCACCACAAGCCCGACAAAGCCGATCATCCCGCTCATGGCCACCGCCGTTCCCGTGAGCAAAGCCGCGAGAAAAAAAATAAACTTTTTGGTCGGCTCCACAGATACGCCCAGTGAATGGGCGGTGGATTCACCCAAAGAAAGAATGTTCAGTTTTCTCGCCTGCCCCAAAAGAGGCAAAGCGGCCGCTAAAATAATGGCGCCGACGAAAGCAATGCGGTGATAATTGGTAAAACTTAAATTGCCGAGCAGCCAGAACAGCACAGTCACAAGCTCATCGGAACGCACGACGGACTGCAGAAATACGATCGTGGAAATAAAAAGCGAATTGAGCATCACCCCGATTAACAAAAGCGTATAAAGCGACAGGGCGCCTTTTCTCAAAGACAGGCGGTAAACGATAATCACTGCCAGAAGCGAGCCGGCCAGAGAAAGAAGCGGAATCGAGAAAACAAGCGAACCAGCGAGCAGGAAACCGCTCCCGATCACGACGCCGAGCGCTCCCCCGGCTGAGACGCCCAGGAGATGAGGATCGGCAAGAGGATTGCGCAAAAGTGCCTGAAAACACGCCCCGGCCAGCGAAAGCGCCGCGCCAACCAAAAGTGCCAGCAGGGTCCGCGGTAAGCGCAGATGCAGAAAAATAAAGCGCCCTTCCGGCGTCTGCCAGTCCGGTTTAGCAGACCCGACAAGCAGACTTATTGCGACAGCAAGCAGAAGCACGAGAAGAAGAAAGATAAATGCCAAAAAAGTGCGCTTCGTCATTGCGAGGCAGAGCTCCCAACGACGCCGAAGCAATCTCTGAGATTGCTTCGCTCACTTCGTTCGCTCGCAATGACAATGTGCTGGTTAAATATCGATTCGTTCATAAAATGGGCTGTCGGGTTTTGACTGAGGATCTAAAATAGCGTCCATCACTTCGAGAAATTGCACAGTCCGGGGCCCCGGCACGGAGTAAGGATCCCTTTTCAACACGTAAATTTGGCCGTTTTTCACGGCCCGAAGACCGGGATATTGGTGCCAAAATTGGCGCACCATCTCTTTTTGGGCTTCAAAGGGAATTTTGCCCGCATAATTCGAGGCCTCCACGATCACATCCGGATCGCGCGCCAAAAAAGCTTCCATTCCGAATTTCGGATAGCTCAAGGGGCTGTCTTTGGCGATATTGTCACCTCCGGCAAGTTCAATCACATCATTTTCAAAAGTGTCTGGGCCCGGCAACATGAGGGGCGAACGCCAGGAAATCAGCGCCACCTTACGTTTGGGACGGCCGGCGCCGTGCGCGCGTACTTTTTCAATGGCCGCGACAAGTTCATCGCGCGCTTTTTGGGCCTCGGAAATATGCCCCGTTTTTTCGCCGACCGCTTGGAATGACTCGACAATGTCCCCAAGACGCGCGAGCGGCAGGACGAGTGTTTCAATTCCGATTTGATTTAGTTTTTCATAAGTAAATTTGGTGCCGCGGTTGGGGTTCATAATGACCAGGTCGGGCCTTTGCGCCACAATCGCTTCGATGCTCTGTTCCGTAAACCCGCCCACTTTCGGTTTTGACTTTGCCTCTTCCGGGTAAATACAAAAAGTGGTGACGCCGACGATTTTGTCTCCGGCCCCGATTTTAAAAAGAATTTCCGTCACGGACGGCGCCAGCGACACGATGCGTTTGTACGATTTTGCGGACCCGAAAGACGGCGCGGTCAAAAAAACCGCAAACAAAACGGGAAGAAAAAAGCCGATTCGTTTTTTCATCAAACCGCCGCCGGTTCCTTGTGTTTTAATAGGCTGTAAAATAAATCACGATTGATATGAGTGCGGATCATATCGGCCAGCCGGTCATAGGCATGTTCCCGTAAAGAGACTTCGGCGGGATCGGATACTTTTGGGGACCATCCTCTTTTTGCCCGCATCGAATTCAGGAAAAACGAGCGAAAACCGGCCGATTCAAAAATCCCGTGCAAATAAGTGCCCCAAATTTGTCCGTCCCGCACGGAGGCGCCGTCGTCGTGATCATCCAGGCGAAACACCGGACTCATCGGCCCGGCATGAGCGGTTTGGCCCATATGAATCTCATATCCGTTGATCACTTCCCCGCTTTCGATATGAAGCGCCCGTATTTGGCGGGTGGTTTTGGACGGTTTAAAAATAGTTACCGAGGGAATAAAACCGAGCCCGCGGATTTCTCCGGCCGGGCTTTCAATGCCGCCCGGATCTAAAATGGTCTCCCCCAGCATTTGATAGCCGCCGCAAATCCCGATGATCTGAACGCCGGCTTCGGCACATTCATGAATCCAGCGCTCAAAACCCGAATCCCGCAAAGATTGAAGGTCAGAAACGGTACTCTTTGTGCCCGGAAGAATGAGCACGTCGGGGAAACGATTTGGAATTTCGCGCAAATACGTCAGCACGCAATCGTCTTCGCGGTCAAAGGGTTCGAAATCGGTATGATTGGAAATATGCGGAAACCAAATAACGTCGATTAAAATTTTCCCGGGACTGGTGTTCAAACCGTTTCGGGCAATACGCTCATCCGAAAGCCCATCTTCTTCCATAATCCCAAGCTGATCGATATAGGGAAGAACTCCTAAAACTGGGATCCCTGTCCTTTCCTCCAAAAAGCGCAGGCCGGGCTTTAAAAGTGAAAAATCCCCGCGGAATTTATTGATCAAAAGCGCTTTCACGCGCCGCCGATGCTCCGGCTTCAAAAGTTCAAGCGTCCCGATGAATGAGGCGAACACACCGCCCTTGTCGATGTCCCCCACCAAAATAACGGGCGCGTCCGCCAGCTCGGCGGTCCGCATGTTCACAATGTCTTTCAAATTAATTTCCGCCGGGCTCCCCGCCCCTTCGATCACGACCACTTCAAATTGACGCATCAATTGATTAAGCGATCCTTCGACTACCTCTAAAAGCGACTCGGTTTTAAATTGATACTCCCGTGCCCGCATCGTTTGAAACGGCCGGCCGAGCACCACGACCTGCGCGCTTGAGTTGTTTTCAGGTTTCAAAAGAATGGGGTTCATATAGACCGTCGGCTGTATTCCGGCCGCTTCCGCCTGTACCGCCTGGGCCCGTCCGATTTCACCGCCCTCCCGTGTGACATAGGAATTATTAGACATGTTCTGGGATTTAAAAGGCGCGACGCGGAAACCGTCCCGGAAAAGCATGCGGCAAAGCCCGGCGGTCACCACGCTTTTTCCCACGTGGGAGCCGGTGCCCTGAATCATAACGGTGTGTGCGGGCATAAAAAAATCCTTAAGCGAAATTTCGCCTAAGGATTTACCCGATATTCGTCCTTACTATTTATTTTTTCAAAACACCCTTACCGCGGAGTGTCTGGAAATTTTTTCAGGCAGGTCTTCTGGCTCCTGGATCCTTCTCCTCTTGCCCTTCCCAAGTCCTCGTTACCGATTCCTAAGTGGCTTCGCAAGATTCGTCCCCAGTTACAGCGGCGGGACCGCGGCCGATTCTAACGGCCTTCCCTTTTAAGCTCGAGCGCATGCTCGAGAAACACCTGAACAAAAAAATACTACCAGAAAATCCGAAAATGTAAACAAAAATTCGTTTAAAAAAACAAAGTGCGGATCGTTAATGATCCGCACTTTGTTTCCCGCAAAATTCCCTCACCGCTTAACGGGGTCTTCCACCGCCACGATGCCCACCTCCGCCATGCTGACTAGAACCGCCGCCCCCATGAGGGCCGGCACCGCTGCCTGGGTGACCGCCACCGCCATGATGTCCTCCGGGTCCACCGTGCAATTCTCCTCGATGAGCACCGCCCGATCCTCGATCAGGACTTGCGCCCGGCCCGCCTTTCGGACCTCTTGGATTTTCCCAATTCGTTCCAGGACCTCCGGCGCGACCGGGGGGATTGTGGTCACGGTCACGCCGTCTGTCTGGACTTGCACCGGGGCCGCCTTGAGAACCAGGAGGATTTTCCCAATTGGTTCCAGGACCACCCACAAGTCCCGGAGGATTGTTGTCACGGTCTTTATGCCAGCCATAATGCTTTTTATCCGGACTTGCCCCTCTGCCACCTTCAGGCCCGGGAGGATTTTCCCAATTGGTGCCTGGGCCGCCTGCTTGACCCGGAGGATTGTTATCTTGATCACGGCGAGGATGTGCTTCTTTCCATGCTTGATGGGCCGCTTTTCGCTCGGTTTTATCGATCGTGCCGTCTCCGTTTTGATCCATCTTGGCTTTGATTTCTGGATGCGCGTTCAACCACTCTTCTTTCTTCTGCTTTTTGATTTCATGCGCCGCTTTCCGCTCCTGCTCGTCAATGACCCCGTCCGCATTAGCATCTATTTTTTCCTTTGCTTTAGGATGATGCTCGAGCCATTTTTCAAATTTCTTTTCCTTCCACTCCTGACGGGCGGCTTTACGTTCTGCTTTGTCAATTTTCCCGTCACCATTCGCATCGAATTTCTGTTTTAAGTCGGGGTGCCTTTCGAGCCATTCCTTAAAATGTTTCTTGTGATGCCGCTTGTAAGATTGGTCGGGACTTGCTCCTTGCCCGCCTTGAGGACCGGGAGGATTCTCCCAGTTGGTTCCGCGTCCACCCGCGAGCCCAGGGGGATTATTGTCGCGGTCTTTATGCCGGCCATAATGCTTTTTATTCGGGCTTGCTCCCCGCCCGCCTTCAGGGCCGGGAGGATTTTCCCAATTGGTTCCCTGCCCACCGGCTTGACCGGGAGGATTATTGTCTCTATCTTTAGCTATTGCGGGATATGAAAAGAGGGTTGTCGTAACTCCAATCACTACAATAGCTTGTAATAACCTCATTAGATTGATTTGATTTGTATTTTTCATGTTTTCCTTTCCGGACTCTGTTTTCGCAGGGCCTAAACCACTCAAATAACTGCTTACTCTACTTCATTAGACGGACTAGAGACAAAAAGGTTTAGCGGAAAATAAATTAGAAAAAGGGGACAGGCATAAAGATCAAAAACATGCCTGTCCCCTTTTTCGTATTAAGAAACCCGGAGCACTTCGGATTCGGTGGTAATGCCGGCGCGGGCCTTGGCGAGGCCGTCTTCCCGAAGGGTGATCATGCCTTTTTTGACGGCAGATTCCCTGAGTTCACGTGTGGAAACACGCCGGGCAAGCATGTCTTTCAGCTCCGCATCCAGCACAAAAAATTCATGAATCGCGGTGCGCCCGTAAAAGCCGGTGCCCGAACAGCGGTCACAGCCGCTTCCCAAATATCCCGTTTCCGTCTTCTTCTTGCAGGAATCGCAAATCAACCGGACCAGGCGCTGGGCCACCACGCATTCAAGACTGGAAGCGACCAAATAGGGCTCCATTCCCAAATCGATTAAGCGCGCCGCGGCGGCGGGCGCATCATTAGTATGAAGGGTGGAAAAAACCAAATGGCCGGTGAGCGAGGAGCGTATCGCAATCTCGGCGGTTTCCGGATCGCGTATTTCACCCACCATCATCACGTCCGGATCGTGGCGAAGCATGTGGCGAAGGCCGCGGGCGAAGGTCAAGCCGATTTTCGGATGCACTTGCATTTGAATGATTCCCCTCAATTGATATTCCACCGGATCTTCCACCGTAATGATTTTCCGGCCCACGTCATTCAGCGTGTTTAGACAGGCGTAAAGCGTTGTGGTTTTTCCGCTCCCTGTCGGCCCCGTCAGAAGCACAACGCCCCAGGGCCTGGCAATGATTTGCCGGACCAGTTTGAGATTGGCCTCGCTCAAGCCAATGGCGTCCAGTTTGAGGAGCCGCGCCGGCGAGAGAATACGGATCACCAGCGATTCACCGAAGGCCGTCGGCAGAAGTGAAATTCTCAGGTCCAATTCTTCATCTTTGATTTTGATTTTGATGCGGCCGTCCTGCGGCAGGCGGCGCTCGGAAATATCTAGATTGGCCATGATTTTAATCCGGGAAATAATGCTCGCATGAAACTGCCGAATGCCTTCGGCCACCTTGGCTTCCTGAAGAATACCGTCGATTCGGTAGCGCACGCTCAAATGATCGGGGAACGGCTCGATGTGAATATCGCTGGCCCGCTTCTTTTGCGCATCCACCAAAAGCTGATTCACCAGTTCCCGTATGGAAGCTTCCCCGACCGAGGCCTCCATTTCCTCTACGACGGGACCACTCATGGGCTCACGGGGGGAGGAAGCGGGGGATTTTTTCTGGGATTGTTCCAGTTGTTCGACAATCGGCGCGCCGATGCCGTAGTATTTTTGAATGGCCTCATCAATTTTCCACTGTTCCGCCAAAGCAATCTTGATTTCAACCCCTAAAATCGCGTTCAGCTCCTGAATCAAATTGAAATCGGCGGGCTGGCTGGTCGCCACGAGAAGCTTGTTCTGATCCATTTTCAGAGGAAACACATGGTAATGATGGGCAATTTTGGCGCTCATACGGTCGAGGGCCTGCTTGACGGCGGGCATATCGATCGGGTCGACAAAAGGCAGGTCGTATTGATCCGCCAAAACCTCAAGCAATTGATATTCGGCCAAATACCCGAACCGGATCAATATTTCTCCCAAAAACTCGCCCGTTTCCTTTTGAACCTCAAGACTATGATCCAGCTGCTCCCATGTGACCAGCTGCTTTCGAAGCAGCTCTTCACCGAGCAGATAATCTTTTTTCTTTTTCAACATGCCGGCTTATCCTCCGTCTTGTGAAAGCGTCATCTGGGCGCGGACGGCCTCCGCCTGCTCTGCAACCGAGGAAATCAAAAGTTTTTCCACATAAACCGCGTTGTCTGCTTCCGCAATTTTATAAAGAAAACGAAGCAAATCCGACATCTTTCCCTCCAACATTAAAAATACATCCGGCACCTTCGAACCTTTTTTGCCTGCCGGATACACCGGCTTCAATTCCCGAAGCGCGAGCGCCTGATCCTGGGCGAAAGATTGGGCCAATTGAATCCACTCATTTTGCTGAAGCACTTTGGCTTTAGGCAGCTTAAAATCCCCGATCAAGCTCTGATACTTGCTCAAATGTTCCGGCTTGCGGCGGGAAATATCGAAATCGACGCGATATTCCTTCAGGGCCCGTGCTTTGGCCGCCTCTATTTGATTTTGCCATCGATTGAGCAAAAAAGCGAATCCGAGCAAAAGCGCGGCCCCGGCCAGAAAACCCCACTTGCCAAGCCATAAACCCCTGAAGAGGCCGTTTTTCATGCCCCGGCATCCTCGTGAAGAAAACCCTTTATCTCAAACGAATACACATTTCCCCCTCTTGCGTCCTGCTCGGACTGTACCCGCTCCAGCGTGACTTTGTAAAAACCTGGCTCACGCGAAACCGCCTGCGTGAATTGTTCCACAAGCGCCTGCTGAAGGGCCACTCCGCGGGCGAAAAAGGAGGCCTGTGCCCCGCGGTAGTCCAATTCCCGGAGCAAAACGCCGGCCGGTATCGCCCGGCGCAGACCCGCCAAAAGCAAAACGGGTGATGTTTTATTTTCGCGAAATTCCTTGATTTGAAGCGCCTGTGTGCGCAACTGCTTCACTTCCCGGGCGGAGCGGTTTAATGCGCCGGAGCGGATTTGAATCCATGTCGTTTCGCCGAAAGGAATCAAAGTCCGGCCGGCGGCAAACAAAAAAATGGAAAGCGCGAGACAAAAAATGGAAAAAAAGAGCTTTCCTAATCCGCTGGCGGTTGCTTCCCGAGCGCGTTTTTGGGCCGTTTCGGGCAACGTAAAATCCAAAACGCCGCCCGAGCGGCCTGCTTCCGCAGAGGCAACGACGAGGGGAGGTAACAGAAGATGGGGCCATGGAGAAACAAAATGTACCGGGATGGAAAAATTGGAAAGAGAAGCACTCACCTCTTCATTGTTTTCGGCGAACACCAGGGCCGCTTTGGGCTTCCATTTGGACTCGCGGTGAAACGCTTGGGTAGCGGCTTCAATCGCCTCTCCGAGCATGCCGGTATCATTTTCTTCCTGGCTCACCCACCGGCTCTGAAGAATGCGCCCGCTTTCCAAATAAAGCAGCTCGGCCTGCCTTGGAAACAAATGAATTAATAAAACGCTTTGGAATTCGCGCTTCTGGGGAAGTGCCTGTGTTTGATAAAGCCATAACAACACCTCGGTCGAAAGAAGGATGTGCTCCGGAATCATCCCCAGCCGGTCCAATTGCTCTAAATGATCCTTTAAAACCGCTTTTGAAATTCCGAACATCGCCACGCTGGACTCGCTTTCCCTCACTCCTTGCGTCGTATAATGATAGGAAAGCTCCTCAGCCAAATATGGAATTTCCCCCCGAATCCGCTTGGCCACCGCCGCGTCAAGCTCGTCTGAAGAAACGCCGGATAAGGAAAAAAGTTTCACAAAAGCGGCGTGGCGCAAAACGACGTGAATCCAAACGGGTGAACGGACGCGGTATTTCGAAAGCCGATTGTGAACATCCGACATGGTTTGTTGAGAAGCCGGCTGACTTAAGGAAATTTGTTCTCTCCCCAAAAGTTGGTATTGATCGCCCGTACGCTCCAAAAAAGCCACCTCAAGCCGGTTTTCCCTAAAATAACTGATTCCGAAAACAGACCCCCCTTTGGAGAGCCGCTCGAGACCAAAACGTGCAAAGCCCTTGGAATTCATTAGGAAGCAACCTTTAACGGGGCGCTGGAATCGATGTGCCAATCCAAAATTTCAAGGGGAACGGTGACCGGCTGTCCTGCGCGGCCGAGCAAGCTTGCGGGCGTCGCGCTTTGAACACCGAGAGGACGAAACACCCTGGGCCCCAAAACAGCATCCAATGCAAACGATTCCTTGCGGGGAAGGCGGGAGCGGACGCGGACCGAAAAATATTGCGAATCCACGGTCAAAAAAATCATGAGCTGGCTCACCACCTGTATCATGCCCGGCGAATTCGTGAGCCCGAGCTTTTGAATGAAGGCGCTCGGATTTAAATCGCTTGCCTGAAACACCTGTTTGACGCCGGGGATCAGCGTGTGTTCCGGCTTGCCGCTTCGAAACTCTTCTATTTTTTGAAGCAGTTCCCGCTTCGTAAAATCGCCGCCCGCCTGGCTGGACACCAGCGCTTCCAAAATATAGGGGTGGACCGTATTAATGTTGACGCGCATGACAGCTCCTATCGCCGGCCCGTGCACGGTCACAAAAGGTTTCAAACGCGCCGCATCTCCGGGGCTCGTATACTGGATCAGCTCGAGTTCTCGAAGCGACTCAAAAGGAGCTTTTTTCTGCTCAAAGCCGATGGTGGGCCGGCCGCGCGCCGATACTTGCCCGCGCCAGGCCAAAATGCTTCCGGCCAAATCTTTCGGTTCCGTTTCCAGACGAACCCCCTTTGCCTTGAGCAGCTCAAAAAACTTTTCGAGAATCACGGCGGGCGCCTTGTTCAAGTCAATTTTACTTTCTTCATCTGAAATCTCCAAATCAAAACGTTTGGTAAAATTCGTTTCCTTAAACGCCATGGGCGTTCCGTACCAGACATCCTCCTTAAAATCCACTTCAGGTTCTTCATCCGAATCGATCAAAAAACGGGCTAAATTCAAGGCCGATAAAAAATCGTGGTTCATTTCAAATCCGCTGGTCTCAAAACTCTGAACTTTGGTTTGGAGGCGCGTCCGAAATGCCGTACTGATCGCCAGCAGCGAAAACAAAATCAATACCCAAAGAAAAAGAATGAACACGCTCCCTTGTTTTGTCATGCGCCCGTCTGTAATAGAACGCCGTGCGGAATCAAGATCTCATAGGTTTTCGTTTCGTCACCGGAAGAAGCGCCGCCGATGGTCAGGCGAACGGCGCGCGGAAGACCGACATACGGCTGGTTCAGCCAGTCCTTGCGCCACTCCAATTCTCGGCCGCCTTCCAACATAAGATATTCAAACCGGCATACGGACAAACCTTCAAAAATGGTTTCCCGGACCGCAGGTTCCTCGCGCAATTTGTCCTTTCGGAGCTTCCGCTCACTGCGCACAAGCGTTCCGCCCTCTACGCGATATTCCACCGCATAGAGCCCCGTGAGAAAACCCTTGTCGCTTGCGCGTTTTAACTCGGTGGGAAAAACGATCGAATCCTCCCTGCCGTGAAAAGAACTTTTCAAATAAGGAAACGACTGCGTCAGTTCTTGAGAAAGTTGAAACACAAATATTTCGCCTTCCCGGTTTTTGTTTAAATTTTCCTCGGTTCGTTTGTATGCCGCCATTCCGATTTGGAAACCGGAATAAAGCACCACCAGGGTCACCGACAAAATGGCGGTCACGACAAGCACTTCCACCAGCGTAAATCCTTTTTGATGCGTCGCCATTAAGAGCCCTTTTTAGACTGAAAAACCACCGCTTCCAAATCCAAAAGATCCGTTCCATAATTTTTCTGAGCGGTGATCCGGACACCGTAGTATTGGTTTTCTTTCATGGCCTGTGCTTGTTTTTCGGAAGCGGATGCCGTTTCGGAAAACGAAAGGTTTTGCGATTGAACGGTACACGTCACTTCCGGCTCGGCATTTTTCACACCCAGCGGAAACGTCAACGTCCCGGCATCCGGCAGCCGGACGCCGCCGGGATGGGCAAACCATTCAAACAAAAGATGGCGGATCCCCTCCTCGGCCTCACTTGTCTGCTTGTTACGCGTTCCGACAAAAAGGGCCTCACCAAAAACGCGGAGCGTGCCCGAAATCCCGATCGATAAAATCATGAGCGCCACAAAGGTCTCAAATAAAAGACTTCCCTTCTTACTCATTAATAGTCACCTTGAAAGCGCCGATACGATTTTTGATTTCAATCGCGGCGCGCTCCCCTTGCTCATCGGAAATCATCAACTTGTTCCGCGTAACCACTCCATCGGGCAAAAAATAAATCTCTTTTCCCTGGGCGAAACGCACCGAAAAGTTTTTTTCGTTCCCAAAGCGTTTCGCAAACAAACTCTCCACGGGTTGAAATTCGCCAGCGGTTCCGTCTTCGGCCAAAACAGACAGCGTTCCGTCGGGCTCTTCGGCGATCAACTTGTGAATTTTTCCTTCCTCAATCGCCTTGAATTGAATGAATCGAAGATACGCCGTTAATTCTTTCACGAAATGATCCGTGCTCCGGGCTTGAACGCTCATCACAAAACCCGTGGTGGCCAATCCGGCCAATGTGGCCACAATCGCGAGAACAATAATTAACTCAATTAACGTGAAGGCATCTGAGATTTTATGCACCTGCCGCATGGGCCGCCCATTTCTCCTCAAAAACATTCATATCCGGAATATCCTTTGGATAATTCTTCCGAAGCGCTTCTTCCAAAGATGCGCCATCGCGCAAATTCCGGCAAAAACCCGTAAAACGTGAAGGGTTGGAAGCCAGCAAAAAACGCACCATGCTTTGCGATTGGGCATAAAAAAGGCCCGCTTCCTCAGCCGACATTTTATGCGCAGAATAAATTTTGGAAATCACCTGAAACGGAATCCACTTTTTTTGAGCCGCTGCACTTCGAACCAGCTCGTCTAACGAAGAGCGTTTCGTTTTCTCCTGAGCCATGGCCAGCCCTTCATCAATCCAAAGCGGAATTTTGCCCTTCTCAACCCCCAAAAAATCCCGAAAAATCAAGTGGGCCAGCTCGTGCGGCAAAATCGACGCGATCAATTCATCGGACCCTTGGTAGGATACGATTTTCCGCGCGCCCGGAACGGAAAAACCGCCCGACCAGGTTTTCTGCCCGGTTTGGACGTGATATTCCTCCTTGGTTCCGTACAGATAAATCCGGCACCGCTTTTCCCAAAGCCAAAACTCGCTTCGCCTCGAAAATCCGAGTGCGTTCGTAATTTCCCCATAATGCGACTCGGCTTCCCGAATGACCCGGTCCGGAAATGTCCGATCGGGACTCCCATAATAGAGAATAAAATGGTCTGACTTGATGATCTGCCAGTCCTCCACGCCGGCAGCGAAGCAGTCGCCCGAGACGGCAAATCCCACACCGCAAAATACACACCAAACAAAAAAGGCGATATTCAAGAAAAGTTGGGAAATTCGGCGTGCGGGTGCCGCGGGGGACAGGGCTCCCGTACGCCCGCAGGGCGAAGCCCGAGAACGTACGGGATGTCCACCGCGGCAGGACCCGCACGCCGTCAGCATTTTGAAAATCACCGAACCACAAGACTCATTTCAAAAATAGGAAGCAGAAGACTGATCACCAAAAAGCCGACCAAAAGACCGATCGCCAAAATCAGCATCGGCTCCAAAAAAGTCGCGAGCAGCTTTAAATTTTTATCCAGCTCGCGTTCATAAAACGAAGCGATTTTGTCAAACGACTGGTCCAGCGTTCCCGTTTCTTCTCCCACCGCGAGAAAATTCTTGGCGAGTTCCGGAAACCAGCGCTCTTCCCGGATGGATTCGCGAAGCGCCGAACCGCGCACGGTTTTCTCGCGCAGGCCCGCCAGCGAACGGCGCAGGACGGGTTCCCAAAGCACGTCTTCACTCGAACGAATGGCCTCAATCAAGGGAACGCCGCTTCTTAAGAGCATGCCCCATGTTCTTGTGAGCCGGACAAAATCGGTGAGGAAAAAAAGCCGCTTAAAAAAGGGGACGCTGGAAAGACTCGAGAAAGTAATTTGTCTGCGCTTCTCAGGGCCCAAA
This sequence comes from uncultured bacterium, assembly GCA_964373885.1. Taxonomy (GTDB): domain Bacteria; phylum Omnitrophota; class Omnitrophia; order Omnitrophales; family Danuiimicrobiaceae; genus CAYJWM01. Next base: position 21,174 of record CAYJWM010000019.1, read on the forward strand.
ACCGCCAAAAAAACAAGCAACCCTGCGGCCAGTAAGATGAGAACCAAAAAGCCGCCGTGGGTCAGAAAACTGCTGAGCCCGAGCAAGATCCGGGTAATCAAAGGAAGGGGCGCATCCCAAATTTCAAAAACCGACGTCAATTTTGGAACCACAAAAACAAGCAGGACCGTCACAGTAATGACGCCAAAACACGCCACCAGAACCGGATAGGCAATCGCTTGAAGGAAGCGGCTTCTCATTTCAGCGCGTTTGGCGAATGCCTGGGCCAATTCCTTTAAAATCCCCTCGAGCTGTCCGCTCGCTTCGCTGGCGCGCAGCATGCCGAGCACCACACGGTCAAAAATGGCCGGATATTGTGCCAGCGCTTCCGAAAGCTGACTCCCGGAGCGAATTTGGGCGCAAATGCCGTCAAGCGACTCGCATAACGTTTTGTTGCGGGTGGCTCCGCGGACGAATTCAAGCGCGGTCAGGAGCGGAATACCGGAAGCAAGCAGGGTGGCCAGATGGTCGAAAAAATCGGAAAGCGCTTCGGGAGAAACCGATTTCTTAAAGACCAGTTTCCCCTGAGAATTTGCCCCGGAAGAAACCTTGGGACCCATTAGGATGCGGGTGTATCAGCAGATTCAGCCGTTTGATTTTGGTTAAATTGAAGCCGCAGATCAAAAAGTTCTTCTTGAGTATCCAGCCCCCGCGGAAATTCCGAAAAAGGGCTGGCGTTTCGAACCGCTTGCAGCACCTGCCTCCTGAGCCGGTAGTCCCTGATGTCGCCTTGATCGATAAAGGAGACGTCCTCGAGAACACCGTCTCTTCTGACCTTCAAAGCCAAATCAATGCGTCCCGTCAAACCGCGGAGCGCTTCAATGGCCTCGAGTGAGGCAATCACTTCCTGCCCCAAACTTTCTTCATAGGCCTTCCGCAACAATTGTTCTTCGGGAAGTACATCCCCTTCCTTCAGCCCTTCAAATTTGTTGCGCCGGTCTTGATAAGGAATCGAGCGGCCGTACAAATGGCTCGGATACCAATAGCGCGGAAATTCAAGCCGTTTGATACGCCAATAGGGCTTGTTGTCATAGCGGAGCGGCCCTTGAGAATGCGTCTGACCCAAAGCGTAATCATACCCTCCCAGTTTGTCGAAATCGATTAAATCACCTTTCGAATCAAAAAATCTTTTGTGTTCCTGAGAAGTCATATCTCCCGAAATAATGTGAGGGGTCAGAAAAATAACAAGTTCCGTTTTTCGAAAATCTACCGTTTCGCTTCGGAAAATAGCTCCGATGAGAGGAAGGTCCCCAAAAAACGGGAGCTTACGCACAATTTTTGACTCCGTGTCCTTGATCAGACCGCCCACGATCAGCGTCTCACCGCTTTTGACAATGACTGTGCTTTCAAGAGTCTGAGTGGAAACGACCGGAATGGACCGTGAAAAAGCTGTTTGCACATTTGCCGACGCGGTATTATAAGTAAAAGCGGTGCCTGCTGAGCTAACCTCCGGTTTCAGTTTTAAAACAACGGTATTTTGATCGGAAATCGTGGGAACTACGCTCAGTGTGACACCCACATCAATAAACTGAACTTGATCTGCGGTAGCTGAAGAAGTATCGGCTTGCGACACGGTAGAAGTCACATAGGGCTGTTTGGTGGCATCCACCAATTTGGCCTCTTCGTTGTTGAGCACCGTCAGCCGCGGAGCCGAAAGCGTATTGGTTTTGCCCACGTTTTGCAGCACTGAAATCACCCCATTCAAACCGGCAAGCCCCTTGTCCGTATCAAACGTAAAGGTGGTCAAAGTCCCGGAACCAAAAGTGGAACCGGGAGTGGACATATCAAAAGCCGGCTGAATATTAATCCGGTCAAATTCGCTCACATTATTGCGGACATAATCCCAGTCAATCCCATAACGGAAGGCGTCAAACAAAGCCACCTCGATGATCTGTGCTTCAATTAACACTTGGGGAGGCCTTATATCCAAGGCGCGGATCAGCTCCGCAATTTGCTCCACTTTTTCATGCCGGTCGGTCACGGAAATCTGATTGGACCTTTTGTCAATTTTAAGAATACCGTTTTGGGGGGTGAGATATTCCTGGAAACGAGTCTCCAGATCGACCACCTGAGTATAGTTCAGCCGAAATACTTTTGTCTCAAGCGGCTCGTCCAAGTTCTGAACGGCTTTTTCCATGTCACCGACGATGCTTGGGCGGTCTGAGATGATCAAGGTGTTGGTCCGCTCATCTAAAATGACTTTTCCTTTCGGGCTTTTGAGCTGCTGCACCATTTGATTGATCGCGGCGGGAACAGCGTGTCTGATTTTAAACGTCTTGGTCACCTGCGGCTCCCCGAACGAGCGGCCGTAAATCGCTTCGTATTCCTGATCCGTCATCACCTGAAGAATGCCTCTGTCCTCCACGTACGCAAGGCCGAGGGTTGTAATAATCGTATCCAGCGCATCACGGATGAGCACGTCTTTCAAATAAATGGTCACCTGGCCGCGCACATTTTTTCCCGCCACAATGTTCAGCCCCGAGCGCGTGGAAAGAATTTTCAACACATCCAAGACGTCCACTCCCTTCAGCTCGAGTGAAATCCGCGATTCGCGGATGGGAGCGGCCGCGAGCCCCGCATTTTGAGCGAGCGCCGTAGCATCAAAAAATGATTTTCGTTCTTCGGGATTTGAATTTTCAAACGGAGCATCTTCGTCTTGGGCGTGAAGAGGAACCATTGGGAAGGTAGAAACGAAAGAAACGATTGCAAGCAAAGCGATTATTTCTCGGCCGTGTGTCATGTTAAACCCCCTCCTGAATGCTCATTTCCGCTTCTTCGCCGCCATACGCCACCAACACGCCGTGCTCGCGGATTTCCACCACCGTTAATTGGTCGAATTGTTCCCCTGCCTGAAGAAAATAAGTCTGCTTGCTTGAGCGGTTTTGAATCAGCACCTCGGGCGCATCACCCTGGATGATACCGGTGACTTCATACTGTGATACAAGCTCCGAAATACCGGCCTTAGCGACCACTTCCGGCGCCTTCGGCACGTAGAAAAGAGCGTGGGTGCGGAATTCATCCAAATAAGCATCCAGCGGTTTGAGCGGGATGAATTGGAAAACAGGCAGCGAACCCGGCAGGGACGGATTTAATTCCTTCTGCATTCGAAAAGGAGTTAGAGCGATTTGAATGACCACATACCCTGCAACCAAAACGGAGGCGAGAAAAAATAAGTAGCTTACTTGCGAAGCCCAATGCCGCATGCCGACTAAACCCCTTATCTTACCGATTGGTTCTCGTGAAAAGCTAAGAGCACCTAACGAAAGTACCGCATGAATCGCGTTCGAGGCAAAAATAGTCCAGA
>CAYJWM010000020.1:0-24363 GCA_964373885.1 uncultured bacterium
CGAAACATTCGCAAACAGTCGACAAAGATTTGCTATTCGCTCGGGAAAAGGTTCTTGCCATTATTGCGGAAATAAAACTATGAATGAAGAAAATCAGGGCGAATCATCTAAACCGTATGATCCGCTGACGGTTAGGTTGCCGGTTTACGAGGGACCGCTTGAACTTCTTTTGGATTTGATCAAGAAAAACGAGATGGATCTTTACAATATACCGATCGCGGAGATTGCGAAGCAATATCTGGATTATCTGAAGCAAATGAAGCAGTTTGACCTTGAAGTTGCGGGCGAGTTTCTCGTGATGGCCGCCACGTTGCTGTACATCAAATCAAAAATGCTCCTGCCCTCTGAAGAGGAGAATGAAGAAGAAGAGGGCGGGGACCCGCGGACGGAACTCGTGCAAAAACTTTTGGAATATCAGGCCTTCCGCGAAGCGGCGAAAAAATTGGGGTTTCTTGAAGACGAGCGCGGAAAGGTATTTACCAGGCAAATCGCGGATTATTATTTGAGCCATTTGTCGCCCGAAGACGTGACGATCGACAATTTCAGCGCCAATTTGTACGACCTTCTGCAGGCGTTTCATTCGGTGTTAAGCGGGATTTCCAGGGAAAGTTTTCATGAAGTATTTGAAGAAGTCATCTCGATTGAGGAAAAAATTGCTGAAATTAAAGCCCTTCTTGCCGATCGTCCGTCCGTGTCGTTTCGGGAACTGTTCAGCGGAAAGGTGGCGAAAAATCTGGTGATTGTCACATTTTTGGCCGCGCTGGAGATTGTCCGGTCGCGTTTTGCCCGCGTGGAACAGAAAGAGCGCTGCGCCGATTTTTTAATCGTCAAAATCGAATCGGGAGCTCAAAATGCCCAAACAAATGTCTGAAAAGGAGCGGGAAGCTGCGCTTAAAAAATTGCGCGAAGAGATCAGTGAAGAAATCGCGCTTCAACTCAGCGAAGCAGTCGTCCGAGACGGCCGCGAACCGCCCGAGGGGGCGGGCCCAAAAGGCGGGGTGTCCCAGTGGACCGATCAGGAAATCCGGGATGACGCGCACGCCAAGCGGATCGTGGAAGCCGTGTTGTTTACGGCGGCCAAGCCGGTCACAGTTCAGGAATTAAAACGTTCTCTTGCCGGGTTTTCACAGGCCAAGATCGAGAACATCATTCAGGAACTTCAGGCGGAGTATGTCAAGGAGGAGCGCAGTTTCCGGATTCAGGAAATTGCGGGCGGTTTCGAATGTTCTACCGATCCCGAGTATGCTCCGTGGATTTTGAAATTGGAACGCGAGCGCAAAGTGAAGCAAGCGACGCAGTCGGCGCTTGAGACGCTCGCCATTTTGGCTTACAAACAGCCCGTGACGCGCGCCGAGATCGAAGATTTGCGGGGGGTGGACGTGTCGGGCGTTTTGGCCACTTTGCTGGACCGGAATTTGATCCGAATCGTGGGGAAAAAGGAAGTGCCAGGCCGGCCTTTTCTGTACGGTACGACCGATAAATTTTTGGAGCATTTCGGCCTGAAATCACTCAAGGGATTGCCGGATATTTCGGAAATCAAATCGCTTGTGGAACACTCCGTCCGCAAAGAGGAATTACTACGCACTGAAAAGATGATTTCGACCGAGGATCCGACGCAAAGTGAATCTGGAACAAATTCGTAAAAAAATCGATCAGCTGGATGCGAAAATCATTGAGCTTTTAAATGAGCGCACCGAGCTTGCGCTTGAAATCGGGAAATTAAAAGAGTCCGCGGGCTCCGAAATTTATTCGCCCGAGCGGGAAAGCGAAATTTACGAGAAAATCGACGCCACCTCCAAGGGGCCGCTTCCGAAGGATTCATTAAAAGCGATTTACCGCGAGGTGATGTCGGCCGCGCTTTCACTTGAAAAGCCGCTTTCGGTAGCTTATCTGGGGCCCGAGGCCACGTTTACGCACCTGGCCGCGCTTTCTAAGTTCGGCTCCAGCGTGCATTATGTTTCCTGCGGGAGCATTTCGGATGTGTTCGGGGAAGTGGATCGCAAGCGCGCCGATTACGGCGTGATCCCCGTGGAAAATTCGATCGAAGGAGCCGTCAGCCATTCGCTGGATATGTTCATTGATTCGGAGCTTAAGATTTGTTCCGAAATTCCGTTTGAAATTTCGCATAATTTGATGGGGTTGGGAACGGTCAAAAACATCAGGCGCATTTATTCCAACCCGCAGGTGTTCGGCCAGTGCCGGGGATGGCTTGAGCGAAATGTTCCGAGGGCTGAGTTGATCGATACCACAAGCACTTCTCAGGCGGCTTCACGCGCACGCGAGGAAGACGGCTCGGCCGCCATTGCTTCGAAGCTGGCCGCCACGATTTACGGACTTCATATTTTGGCTGAAGGGATTGAAGACCTTCCGCATAACATGACGCGCTTTTTGGTCATGGGCCGGCAAATGGCTCAGCCGAGCGGCCGAGACAAAACATCCATCGTGGTGTCCATCAAAGACAAGGTGGGAGCGCTTTATGATATGCTCAGTCCGATTCGGAAAAACCGGATCAACATGACCAAAATCGAGTCAAGGCCGTCCAAGAAAAAAGCATGGGACTATTATTTCTTCATTGATATGGAAGGACATGTCCAGGAGAAACGGCTTCAGAAAACATTGGAAGAGATGGATGCCAAAGTGCGTTTTCTGAAAGTGCTCGGTTCTTATCCAGCCGCACGGATGACCGCATCCTCATGATGTCAGCCGAATGAATCAACCCATCATGGAAACAAAGCCGTTCTATAAAGATAATATTGAATCCATTACGCCCTATGAGCCCGGCCGGCCTATGGAGGAAATCGAAGACAGTTTCGGGTTCGGACGCGTGGTGAAACTGGCTTCCAATGAAAATCCGCTGGGCCCTTCGCGCAAGGCGCTTCGTGCCATGCGCAAAGCGCTCAGACGTGCTCATTTGTATCCCGACGGCGCCTCACAGGAATTAAAAGCCCGGTTGGCGCGTGAATTTGACTTGGGGCCCGAGCAGTTCGTGATTGGAAACGGCTCCAATGAAATCATTGAATTGCTGGCCCGCGGATTTTTGGAAAAAGGGGACCGGGTGATTTCTTCGGAGACTTCTTTTTTGGTGTATCCGTTGATTGCGCAAACCTGCGGGGCTGAGTACGTTTCGGTGCCGATGAAGGATTTTCGTTATGATTTAAAAGGGATTTTGAACCAAATCAACGAGCGCACACGGCTTATTTTTATTGCGAACCCGAATAATCCCACCGGAACTTATGTTTCTTCTGAGGAGGTGGAAGATTTCCTGAGCAAAGTCCCGAAGGACGTGGTTGTCGTATTTGACGAAGCGTATATTGATTTTGCGGAAGCCAAAGATTTTCCTTATCTTTTGTTTCATGTGAAGGCCAATAAGCCGAATGTGATTTTGCTCAGGACTTTTTCAAAATCCTACGGCCTCGCCGGTTTACGCATCGGCTACGGGATCGCCTGCCGGCAAATGATTCAGTATTTGGAAAAATTGCGACAGCCGTTCAACGTCAATCGGATTGCTCAGGCGGGTGCGACGGCCGCTTTGGATGACCGTTTGTTTTTATGGCGATCCAAGCGTCTGGTGAGCCGCGGGCGTCAATATTTATACCGCAAGCTTACCCAATTAGGGCTTTCATTCGTGCCGAGCGAGGCAAACTTTGTTTTGATTGATGTGAAACAGGATGCTGGAAAGGTATTCGAGGCCATCCTGAAACACGGCATGATCATCCGCGCCATGACCGCGTACGGCCTGGATCATCATATTCGCGTGACGATCGGGACGCGTCTGGAACTGATGCGTTTCATTCACGTGTTGAAACTGGTGTTAAAAGGAGACCATCGTTTATGATCATTGTGTTAAAGCCAAACGCAACGCCGGAGCAAATCAACCACATCTGCGAAAAGGTGCGCGAGCTGGGCCTCACGCCTCAGGTGTCCCAGGGAGTCGAGCGGACCATCATCGGCGTGATCGGGGAAGAAGAGAAAATCCGGATCAAGCCGCTTGAGGTGTTTCCGGGCGTTGATTCGGTGGTCCCGATTTTAAAACCGTACAAACTCGCCAGCCGCGAGTTCCGTCCGGAGAACACGGTTTTTTCCATGAACTACAACGTTCAGGTGGGCGGGAATAAAATCGTGGTGATGGCGGGGCCTTGTTCCGTCGAGGGCCCTGACATGTTGCTGAGGATCGCAAAGGAAGTGAAAAAAGCGGGCGCCACCTTTTTGCGCGGAGGGGCGTTTAAGCCGCGGACTTCGCCTTACAGTTTTCAGGGATTGGGTGAAGAGGGGCTGAAATATTTGCGCGAAGCGGCGGATCAAACGGGTTTGCTTGTGGTGACGGAGGTGATGGACACCAGGACCGTCGAACTTGTTTCGCGCTATGCGGACATGCTTCAAATTGGGGCCCGTAATGTGCAGAATTTCGACCTTTTAAAAGAAGTCGGTATGTCTCAAAAACCCGTTCTGCTGAAGCGAGGCCTGAGTTCCACGATTAAGGAGCTTTTGCTTTCGGCGGAATATCTTCTCTCGAAAGGAAATTTCAAAGTGATGCTGTGCGAACGGGGAATACGCACCTTTGAAACCGCGACCCGCAACACGGTGGACATTAGCGCCGTTCCCGTGCTCAAGGGAGAAACCCATCTCCCGGTTTTGGTGGACCCCTCCCACGGTACCGGCAAATGGGATTATGTCATTCCGATCGCCCGCGCGGCCGTGGCCGCCGGAGCCGACGGCATCATGGTGGAGGTTCACGACAATCCGGAGGAAGCCAAAAGCGACGGGGAGCAATCGCTTTACCCAAAGCGTTTTGCCGAGCTGATGACCCAGCTTCGCGCGATTGCCAAGGCCATTGGCCGGGAAGTGTGATGCGGGGACAAAAGACATTTGTCATTATCGGTTTGGGTTTGCTTGGCGGCTCGCTAGCAGCAAGCATTCGCAAGCGGTTTAAATCCGCAAATGTCATCGGCGTCAGCCGGACACCCAGCCACATTGCGTTTGCGAAGAAAAAAAAGTTTATTCACTCCGGGACGACAGATTTAAGAACCGCGCTTCGGAACGCTGACTTTATTTTGATTTGCACGCCCGTCGACACGATTCCAATCCTAGTCGAAAAAATCGAGCGCTACGCCAAACCCGGCGCCATCGTCACCGATGTGGGAAGCACCAAAAACATGATCGTTCGTCGGGTTGAGCGTGGACGGCGGAAACGGACTTTTTTTATCGGCTCTCATCCGCTGGCGGGGTCCCATCTAACGGGGGTCGAACATGCCCGAGCGGATTTATTTGAAGGATGCCATGTATTTATAACGCCCACGCGCCGTTCTGACAAAAAAGCCCTTCGCGCCGTTGAAACTTTCTGGCGGAAATTGAAAGCTCGCGTGCATGTTATTTCTCCCGAAAAACACGACCACCTTGTTTCTGAAATCAGTCATCTGCCTCACGCGGTCGCGGCCGCGCTTGTACATTCCGTTCCGTGGGGTTCTCTTCGCTTTGCGGCGAGCGGGTTTTTGGATACGACACGGGTGGCCCAAGGCGATCCAAATCTTTGGGTTCCTATTTTTCTCACGAATCGTACCCGTTTAATTTCCAGTCTTCGGCGGTTCAAAAAAGCGCTCGGTGACCTTGAGGTTTCTCTGAAAGCGGGTTCTGAGCGGAAGCTGGCCCGTTTTTTAAGGTCGGCTTCGCTGAAACGGTGGGGCATTTCTTAGTTTTTGGTCTTCCCGCGGGTTTTAGGGAATTTTTAGGGGTTAAATTTAACCTTTTGTTTTCGTTTTTATCTGTTATAATACGCCGCTACCTGCCTAACTCCTTTATTTACCGGAACGTGCAGGATTTCTTTTGGGAGGACTCTATATTTTATGGCTGTGGAAAAGGAAAACGTCTCGACATCTTTTGCGGATCTTTATGAAGAGACGCTTAAGAATTTTTCGGAAGGTCAAATCGTCAAAGGAAAGGTGGTGGCCGTCCAAGGCCGCGAGGCGGTTGTGGATATCGGATTTAAATCGGAAGGAATTCTTCCCCTCGAAGAGTTTGACGATCCCGCCCATGTCAAAGTAGGAGATGAAGTGGAAGTTCTCTTTGAAGGTCTTGAAGAAGAGAACGGAATGGCCCTTCTTTCCAAGCGCAAAGCGGAACGCCAAAAATGCTGGGATGATCTGCTGACGAATGCCAAGGAAGGCACCGTCGTTGGGGGGCGCATTTTCAAAAAAGTGCGCGGCGGATTTATGGTGGACATCGGTATGGAAGCTTTTTTGCCCGCATCGCTTGTGGACGTCAAGCCCGCTAAGAATTTAGACCAGTTCCTCGGAATGACAGCTTCTTTTATCATTGTTAAAATCAATCACAAGAGGAAAAATATTGTGGTTTCACGGCGGGATTTTCTGGAGCTTGAAAAGGAACAGCTCAAGAGCCGCATGGTGAAGGGGCTCACCGTGGGCCAGCTGGTCAAGGGCCGCGTCAAGAACATCACCGATTTCGGCGCGTTTATCGATTTGGGCGGGGTGGACGGTCTGCTTCACATTACGGATTTGAGCTGGGTGCGCGTTTCTCATCCGTCGGAAGTGTTGAACCTCGGCGATGAAGTGGAAGTGATGGTGATTGCGATTGACAAAGAAAATGAGAAGATCTCGCTCGGCCTTAAGCAGATCTCGAAAAATCCATGGGAGGACGTGGACCAAAAATATAAAGCGGGCGAAAAAGTAAAAGGCCGCGTCACCAATATCCTGCCTTATGGCGCGTTTATTGAGCTGGAACCCGGCATTGAAGGCCTGATTCATATCAGCGAGCTTTCCTGGACCCGCCGCGTGGCCCATCCCTCCGAGATTCTCGCGGCCGGCGCCGAGGTGGAGGCCGTGATTTTGAATGTGGACAGGGAAGCCAGGAAAATTTCACTTGGTCTCAAACAAATGAGCGCAAGCCCGTGGGACACGCTCGCGGAGCGCGCGCATGTGGGCGACACGATTGAAGGGAAAGTGCGCAACGTCACCGATTACGGCGTGTTTGTGGAAGTGGAACCGGGCATTGACGGTTTGATTCATATTTCAGATATGTCATGGCTTAGAAAGCTGAACCATCCGTCTGAACTTTTGAAAAAGGGCCAATCCGCACAGGCCAAGATTCTTTCGATTGATGCTCAGAACCGAAAAATTTCGCTTGGGATAAGACAATTGACCGAAGATCCGTGGCCCCGGTTAACGCAGACACTTCAAGCGGGAGGAGAGCTTCGGGGCAAGATTACCAAAATCGTGAATTTCGGTATTTTCGTGGAGCTGGACAACGGCCTTGAGGGACTGGTCCACGTGTCCGAGATGCCGCATGACCGGGCGCAGATGGTCGAATCTTCGTTCCGCGTCGGTGAGCCGATTCACGTGCGCGTGCTTCATGTGGACGATGAAAATCGAAAAATCGCCCTTTCTCTCAAAGGGACACGCCAAGAACGCTAAGAAGTGTCTGTGAATCACAAGCGCCGCGTCGTCGTGACCGGGGTCGGTGTCGTTGCGTGCAATGGCATCGGTAAAGAAGCATTCTGGAACGCCATCAAAAGCGGAAAATCGGGCATTGCCCGGATTACCGCATTCGACCCTTCTGCATTTACCACTCATTTTGCCGGAGAAGTGAAGGATTTCCGCCCCGAGGAATTTATCGAAGTTAAAAACTTAAAGCGTATGGACCGTACGAGCCATTTGGGAGTAGCGGCGGCCAAAATGGCGGTCAAAGATGCGGACATCGATTTAAGTTCACCCGTCGCCAAATCCCGCACGGGCGTCATGATTGGAACGGCCATGGCCGGCCATGGCTACATCATGAAACATTATGGAAAATTTCTCCAAACCGGTCCCTCCCGCGTCAGCCCATTTATCGCTCTTGCTTCTTTTCCGGATGCCTGCGCGAGCCAGATTTCCATCGAGCTCGGCGTCAAAGGCCCCAGTTTTTCAATCGCGACGGCTTGTTCTTCAGCTTCAGACGCGGTGGGTTATGCTTGGGAGGCAATTCGAAGCAATATGGTGGATTTTATTATCATGGGCGGAGCGGAAGCAGGGATTTACCCGGGTATCCTGGCTGCTTTTTGCGCGGCCCGCGCGCTTTCCACCAGAAATCACGAGCCCGAGAAGGCCTGCCGACCGTTCAATAAGGACCGCGACGGATTTGTGCTGGGAGAGGGCGCCGGAATGCTGGTGCTTGAGGAGTATGAACACGCCAAAAGGCGCGGCGCCCGCATTTACGGGGAAATTTTAGGTCATGGAATGACTTGCGATGCTTATCACATGACGTCGCCGGACCCGGAGGGAAGGGAAGCCATTCGTGCGATGCAAATCGCCATGCAAAATGCCGAGGTGAGGCCGAATGATATTGACTATATCAACGCGCACGGAACGTCCACCCCAATGAACGATAAAACCGAAACCATGGTGATTAAAATGGTATTCGGCAATCGGGCCCATCACATTCCGATCAGCGCGACCAAATCCATGGTGGGGCATTTAATCGGGGCGGCAGGGGCTGTCGAATTAATCGCCACCTTTCTCGCTATGGAGCACAAAACAATTCCCCCCACCATTAATTACGAAGTGCCGGACCCCGAATGCGATTTGGATTATGTGCCGAACAGGGCGCGGCCGGCCGAAATTAAAGTCGCGATGAAAAATTCCTTCGGCTTTGGCGGCAAAAACTCCATCCTCATCATCCGCAAAGTTTAAGATAGATGTAATACAAATTTTTATACGTATGCTTTTTAGTGAGTTAGGTATTACAAAATAAATATTGACTTACTTTATTTTTTATGGTACACTTTATTTTGAAAAGGAGCTCAAGCAGATGGAAACATCAATGGTGACGATTAAAGGACAGGTGGTGATTCCTTCCCGTATTCGCCGGCGCCACCGGATCAAGAAAGGAACGAAAGTATGCTTTCTTGAACATGGCGAGGACATCATTATTAGGCCTATGACGGATGAGTATATCGATGGACTCAGAGGAATGCTTAAAACGGAAGGGAAGGCACTTAAAGCATTACACGAAGAGAAGAAAAGGGAGCGCGAATTGTGAGTTCAGCCAAAGTATTGGATTCGTACGCACTGATTGCATTCCTCGAAAATGAGAGCGGGGCAGAGAAAGTCGGTTCTCTTTTGAAGCAGGCACGCACAAGCGACAAACCTCTTTTTTTGAGTGTTATTAATTGGGGTGAAGTCTATTATGTTCTTTCGCGTGCCGCCGGCAAGCTTGCTGCCGATCAGGCGCTTCAAGCAATTGACACGTTACCTATTCAGGTGATTCCAGTTGATAGAGAAATGACGTATTTAGCCGCCGAAATCAAATCCACCAAGAAAATGTCCTACGCCGATTGTTTTGCCGCCGCCTTGGCAAAGGTAAAACGAGCCGAACTTGTGACAGGCGATTCTGAGTTTAAACAAGTTGAGGATTCAATCAAAATTTTTTGGCTTTAATAATGGAACAATTATGAGTATGAAATTGCTAATGAAATTAATTGAAGCTGAGGATGAAAACATTGTAGACAAAATTATCCGCAACGATCCGATCTTATCCGAAGATAGAAATTGGAAGCCTTACGGAGGATTTTTTGGTAATTTTAGTCAGATCCATAATCAGCAAGGAAATTCAATCCCTGCGTTGGTCGGAAAGCCCATTAATTCAATTGATGCTTTATTACTGAAAGAATGTAAATTAAGGGATATTGATCCTGAAGGAAGAAGTGCTTGGTTCAGAAGTTCCATTGAACATAACACTTACTTCCCCATCAGGCGATCATGTAATGAATACGATTATTAAACTGATCGAGCCGCACAAAGAAACTAATGAGAAAGAAGTAGAGGTGAAAGATTCGTATTCCTTGCCAAAGCTCATTGAAGTTTATCGGGGAAGAAAAAGTGGATTAGAAGCTGCATGTTGGTCCGATGATGATTACAATTGGACCGCTTTGGATATTTGCAAGATATTTCCGTCGGGTGACAAAGATCATTTGGTCGATGCAGTCGCAGTTAATATGGACGCCCATGTAGTTCATGATTTTATAAGACAGAGGAAGCTTACCGATCAAAATATCGAGCGTCTAAAACGTCTATATAAGGTCTCGGTGTATTTACTATCCCTGATTTTGTACTTTCAATTGTCAGGCAAAGGCGATCTCGAAGAAAAGGAAGATTTGATCGCTTTTTTGATGATGGGAGTTGGGAAAGTGATTCTCCAGATCGTGATTAACGACGAGATCATTAAGGAGATGGACAAAGAGGATTATTGATTTGTCAGAAGCGGATAGCTTCAGCTTCGCGGGAATTGCCGCCGCCGATAATGCCGCGTTTTGAATTGCGGATAAATTCGACAAGGTAAGCCACTTCGGGGCTTTTTGAAACACGCTCAATTTCCTCAAGCGCATTTCCGGTATTAAGATCTGATTGATAAAGGAGTCTGTACGCACGTTTGATTTCATCCCGTGTTCCGGGAGAAATCCCGGCGCGTCTCATTCCCACGATATTAATCCCGTGCGCAATCGCGCCGCGTCCTCCGCACATCATAAAGGGCGGAACGTTTGCGTTCACGGCTGAAAGACCGCTCACAATCGCGAGACGTCCGATCCGCGTGAATTGGTGGAACACGATCATGCCGGAGAGAAATACCTGATCTTCGACGATGCAGTAGCCGCCGAGCGTTGCGCCGTTGACCATGACGACCTGGTTTCCGATCTCGCAGTTATGGGCCACATGGCTGTAGGCCATGAGATAATTTTTATCACCGATCACGGTTTTGGTTCCTTCCTTGGTCCCGCGATGGATCGTGGCATATTCCCGGATCACATTGTCGTTTCCGATAAGGGTTCCCGTTTTGGCGTTCTGATAGGCGAAGTCCTGCGGAGCATGGCCGACAATGGCACCCATATGGATTTCGTTTCGGTCGCCCAGCTCGGTTCCGGCACACACGTAAGAGCGCGCCAGGATTTTGTTGTGCGAGCCAAGCTTAACGCCGTCTTCGATGATCGCATACGGGCCGATTTCGTTTTCCGAGCCCATCGAGACATTTTTTCCGACAATTGCAGTAGGGTGAATGGCCATAGGGCGCGCATTTTAACACAGGCAGGAATCTGTGTCTATGATGCCCTGCCACAACCCCCCCTTTGATTGTGCACAACGCACGCCGAACAGGCCTTCCGTTCGGCACCTGCGGTTCGGCCGCTCCAGCGGCGGCCGACCGCCTATGCTCTCGCCATTCGAATTCGCCTTCGGCGGAACCAAGCTTCGAATGGCTCCGAGAATTGCCTCACGAAAGGTCTGTTCGCCGTCCGCTTCGCCTAATCTCTTTCCTGAGCGATTTGCGGATTTTTCGACCGTTTACGGGTTTTCGGCTAAATCACAAGGGAAGCGGCATTGGCCTAAATGGCAATGCCGAGGGCTCCCGTGATTTAGCGAGTAATCCGTGGGAGAAAAATCTGCAGTAAGCGAAGGGGAGAGATTGGGCGGATACCTTAATTGACGTTTAAAGGATTGGTTGTTAGAATGACCCATCTTATGTCCACGATCGAACTTCAAGATCAGCTTAAAATCTTCAAAGAAGGCGTTGTCGATTTAATTTCTCAGGAGGATTTGATTCAGAAATTAAAAACCAAGAAATCCCTCCGGATTAAATACGGCGCCGATCCTTCCGCCCCCGACCTTCATCTCGGACACACCGTCCCTTTAAGAAAATTGGCGCAGCTTCAAGCGTTAGGGCACAAAGTTATTTTCGTGGTAGGGGATTTTACGGCGCGAATCGGGGACCCGAGCCAGCAATCCGAAACACGCAAAGCTTTATCGAAAGATGAGGTCTTGAAAAACGCGGCAACCTATCAGGATCAGGTGTTTCGAATTCTCAAACGCGGGAAAACGGAGGTCCGCTACAATTCCGAATGGCTCGACAAATTCAAACCGGATGATTTTCTTCATCTGGCTTCCCAATACACGGTGGCGCGGCTCCTTGAGCGGGATGATTTCCAAAAGCGTTTTAAGGAGGGGCGCCCCATTGCCGTGCTTGAGTTTTTGTACCCCTTGCTTCAGGGCTATGATTCGGTGGCGCTGAAATCCGATGTGGAACTAGGCGGGACGGACCAAAAATTTAATTTGCTGGTCGGCCGCGACCTTCAGCGTGATTGGGGCCAAAGCCCCCAGGTGGTGATCACACTTCCGATCATTGAAGGGACCGACGGCAAAGTAAAAATGTCGAAATCCTTGGGAAACCATGTTGCACTCCAAGATTCCCCCCGCGAAATGTTCGGTAAAATCATGTCGATCCCGGATACGCTGATCGTCCGTTATTTCCGGTATTTGACAGACCTGGGCCTGAAAGAAGCGGATGAGATCGAGTCCGAGCTTGCGTCCGGAGTGCTCCATCCACGGGAAGCAAAAGCGCATTTGGCCCGGGAAATCGTTTCGGCTTATCACGGGCCGGCCGAGGCCGAAAAAGCTTCGGAAGAGTTTGACCGCATGTTTCGCGCCAAGGAACTGCCGGATGATATCGAAACCATAGCGCTTTCCAAAAACGAATGGGATATTGTTTCGCTTTTAAACGAAGCGAAGCTTGTGGCAAGCAAGGGTGAAGCGCGCCGATTGATCCAGCAGGGAGGCGTCAAAATAGACGGCGCCAAAGTCGCGGATGAAAAACATCAAGTCTCTCTTTCCAAGAACCCGGTGACCGTTCAATGCGGCAAGAGAAAATTCGCGCGAATTTGCGTAAAGGGCTGATGCATTCATGATTTCCGTCCGGCAGGTTTCCAAGTCTTTCGGTGCGATCCGGGCCATTCGGGACGTTTCGTTTGAAATCAAGCGGGGCGAAGTGGTGGGTTTTCTGGGGCCGAACGGCGCGGGGAAAACGACGCTCATGCGTCTCGTCACCGGTTTTTTTCCTCCGACGAGCGGGACGATTTTAATCGACGGCAAGAATTTGTTCCGCTCAGGCGCCAAGCTGCGCCGGAACATCGGTTATCTTCCGGAAAACAATCCGCTGTACCGCGACATGACCGCCCGCGATTTTTTATGTTACGTGGCTTCCCTTAAAGGGATTTCGTTTCGCAGCCGCGCCGGGGAAGTTAAAAAAATATCCGATCAATGCGCGATCGGGCCTGTGTTAAACCGCATCATCGGGAAGCTGTCCAAGGGATATCAGCAGCGCGTGGGCTTGGCCCAGGCGCTTTTGGGCGATCCGGACCTTTTGATTTTGGACGAGCCCACAAACGGGCTGGACCCCAGACAAATCCTGGAGATCCGGACCCTGATTCAGGTGCTCGGAAAAGAGCGGACCATTCTCCTTTCATCGCATATTCTGCCGGAAGTGCAGATGACTTGCGAACGCGTTTTGATTTTGAATGAAGGACGGCTCGTGGCTATGGGAACCTCTGACGATTTGGAGAACCATTTGCGCCAGTCCGAGGAGCTGGTGGTGACGGTACGCGGTGCGCCGGCCGCGGAGCACCCTTTTCCCATGGAGAATCTCCCCGGTGTTTTGGGCGTGAAACTCGAGCGCGATTTGGGGGGCGAGCGGGATTACCGGATTTTGTGCCGGCGCGGAAAAGACGCGAGGTCCGAAATCGCGAAGTTTATTTTAGACTCCGGTATGGAGCTTTTAAGTTTGAAACCGGCCGAGTGGACCCTGGAAGAAATTTTTCTGAAAATCGTGACTTCCGAACCGAAGGAGCTGATCAGTGTCCAAAGTGATCGCGATCGCATCGCGTGACGTCGCTTCCTATCTGAACTCGTTTTCTTTTTACCTCGTCCTGGCTTTTTTTACGGGGATCGCGGGGTATTTCTTCTGGTCGGGGGTCAGCTACTTCAGTCTTATGTCGTTTCAAACCGCCGCCATGCCGGCCGCTTCCGGCGAGGGGCTGAATTTGACCGAAAGCGTATTCAGCCCCTTTCTCCTGAATGTCAGCGTGCTTCTGCTTCTTTTCATCCCGATTTTGACGATGCGCACGTTTTCCGAGGAACGGAAAATGGGCACGTTGGAGCTTTTGGTCACTTATCCGGTGACCGACATTCAAATTGTGCTGGGAAAATGGATGGGGATGATTGGTCTCATGTTGCTGCTCGTCATCCCCACTTCTTCTTATTTTCTTCTCAGCCGGCTCGTCCAGGCGCGTTTTGAGCTGGTCTCGCTCGGGACGGGTTATCTGGGGCTTGCGCTTGTGGGCATGAGCTTTATCTCGCTCGGCATTTTTGTTTCCGCTTTGACGGAGCATGCGGCCGTGAGCGCGGGGATCGGTTTTGCCTTGATTCTTTTTTTCTGGATCGTGGGCTGGATGGCCGATTGGGCGAGCCCGGCCGTCGGCGCGATTTTCCGGGAGCTTTCTCTCATCGAACATTTTCGCGATCTGACCCGCGGTGTGTTTGACACGAGGGACCTCCTGTTCTTTTTTTTGTTTACGGGCTTTTTTTTATTTGCCACGGTGTGCGCGCTTGAGGTCAGGAGTTGGAAGCGATGAATATAAAAAATGTATTTACGGGTTTTCATTTGTCCGTTCATTTGCTCCTGGCCTTTCTGATCGTTCTCTTCGCTTATTTTGTGGGGCGCGTCTATCACGCCCGGTTTGATTTGAGCGAAGGGAGTATTTACAGTCTTTCCCTGCAAACGCTTCAGGTACTCGATCAGCTGAAAAAAGAACCCATACGGGCGTATGCTTTTTTTGCGGAGGACCAGCCGGCGCGCGAGGAACTTAGAGACCTATTGAAAGAGTACGCCTCTCATCACCCTCATTTTTCTTATGAGTTTTTGGACCCTGACCGCCGGCCCGTCAAGGCGAAGCAATATCAGGTGGATGCCTACGGGGTTCTGGCGCTGGAAATAAAAGGGCGGTATGAGAAAACGAAGCGAATGAACGAAGAGGCCGTTACGAATGTTTTGATTAAACTCGAGGAGCAGGCGCACAAGACGATTGTATTTGCAAGCGGGCACGGCGGACCGGATGTAAACGAGGCAAAGGAAAAAGGGGGTGCGGGTCTTTTCAAAAATGCCCTTTTGGATGCCAATTATAAAGTAAAAGAAATCGTTTTGCTTCAGGAACCTTTGCCCGAGAAAACGGATCTTCTCGTTTTGTTCGGGCCCCAGGTGGATCTTCTGCCGGAGGAGCTTGAGCTCATCAAGGCCTATTTTGAGGAGGGCGGGAATGTTCTGATCCTGGCGGATCCTGTGGACCCCGGGGAGGGAAAAAATCTGGAGCAATTTCTTTCTTCCTACGGGGTCCGTCTCGGCCATGATGTGGTAGTGGACAAAGTGAGCAAGCTTTTCGGGGCCGATTATTTGATCCCGCTGGTGAGTGAGTACAAGCTGCACGAAATCACGAAGGATTTTCGCATCGCTTCTTTTTTTCCCATTGCGCGTTCGATTCGCAGGGCGGAGCCAATACCGGCCGGTTTTCAAGTCGAGGAAATCGCCTGGACCAGCGCCGGAAGCTGGGCGGAGAGCGATCTCAAGAATCTGGAGGAAGGGAAGGCGGAATTTAAAGAACCGGAGGACCAGAGAGGGCCTGTTCCTTTGGTGGCCGTCGTTTCTCAAAAAGAAAAAAAGGGCCGATTGGCGGTTTTTGGCGACAGCGACTTTGCCACGAACGCTTATTTGGGGCTTTCGGGAAACAAAGACTTTTTGCTGAACAGCGTGGCCTGGCTTTCAGGGGATGAATCCGCGATCACGATACGGCCGCGCGCGCGCAAAGCCACGCCGCTTTATTTGAAACAGTCGGAGCAGGCCTTTTTATTTTATGTGCCGGTGCTGGGCTTGCCCGCTTTGTTTTTTCTGGCGGGAACGGCCGTTTTTTTGTTTCGGAGGCGGTTCGCTTGAGTTGGCGGCGCACGCTTTTTCTTTTTTTCATTTTTGCTTCGCTTGCCGGTTTTTATTATGTGAAAGTCGGCCGGCTTTCTTTTCCCAAACCCGATGTCTGGGCCCCGGACCCGTCTTCCCGCCGGAAACCGATTCTCGCGATGAGTTCCACAGAAGAGCTGCTTCGGCTCTCATTTGATTTGTCCGAGGACGCTTCCTCCAAGCTGCGGGGAAGGGTCGTTCTTGAGCGGAAAGGCGAGAAACAGTGGCGCATCACGAGCCCTGTCTCGGCGCCGGCCGAAGCGGTGGTGGCCGACGGTCTTTTAAGCGTGCTCAAGCTGATGCCGCGGGTGCGGGAACTTTCGTTTGCAAAGCTTTCACTTGGAGATTATGGTTTGGACCGGCCCAGGCAAAGGATTTGCGTTGAAACGGGCCAAAAAAGCCGCTGTCTTCGCATTGGTTCAGAAGGCGCTCTTTCCAAGGGCGTGTACGCCAAATGGGAAGATGAAGACAAATTCTTTTTGGCAAGCTCCGAACTCGTCCGGGCCTTCGACCGCACTCTTTATTCGCTTCGCCAGAAGCAAGTGTTGTCTTTTACGGAAAGTCAAATCGATTCCATTCACGTCCGGCATTTGAAGCAGGAACTCGTGATTCAGCGCGAGGGAAATCATTGGCTTCTTAAAAAACCCGATTTGGCCATTCTGGGGCCTTTGACCGTCGAAGCGCTTTATTCTAAGCTGATCCATCTGTATGCGAAGGACTTTATCGATGGTCCGCCCGCACAAAATCCGGAACTTGGCCTCACGGCGCCTTCCTTTGCGATCCGCGTTTTTTTCTCAGACGGGTCCCAGCAGACGCTGGTTCGCGGCGGCCAAGCGCCCGGTTTGGATGCTTACTATGTTCAAAACAGCGAACACAAGTCTGTTTTCCTGGTCTCGATCGGAAAATTCCGGGAGCTTGAACGGGCTTTTGAAGCCATCCATCCTTTTTAAAGATATTCCAATTTTAGAGGCCGTGTGCTAAATTAAATTTCCAATCCATGATCCGCGAACGGCTGGAAGAAATCAGAGGGCGCATCCGCGCCGCCTCCGAGCGGGCGAAACGTTCGCCGGAAGAAATTGAACTGGTTTTGGTGACGAAAGCGGTGGATCCCGAAGAAATCAAATTGGCGTACGGCCTCGGAGTCCGCGACTTCGGGGAAAACAGGGTTCAGGAATTTTTGATGAAAAAGGAACAGCTGCCGGCCGATATCCGATGGCATTTCATCGGGCATCTCCAGACCAATAAGGTCAAAAAGCTGCTGGGCCAAGCCGCTTTGATTCAGTCCCTGGACCGGTTGGAGCTGGCCCGGGAGATTCAAAAAGAAGCTCAAAAACAGAATCAGACGGTCGATGTTTTGCTCGAAGTCCATATTTCATCGGAGGAAAGCAAATTCGGTTTTGAACCCGATTCCGTTTCGGCCGCAGTCTCCGAAATCAGGGGTTTCAACCGATTGAAGTTGAGAGGTCTGATGGGAATCGGTCCCCACACGCGGGATGAGGAGGCCGTTCGGCAATCGTTTCGCTCGCTGGCCCGGCTCCGAGACCGCCTGAGGGATGATTTTCCCGAGACAAACTGGCATTATCTTTCGATGGGCATGAGTTCCGATTTTGAATTGGCGGTGGAAGAAGGGGCGAATTTGCTGAGAATCGGTTCCGCCGTGTTTGGGCCGCGCACATGAAAAAAGTATTGCAATCAAAGACAATCGGTTTGATCGGATGCGGCCACATGGGCAGCGCTATTTTGGAAGGGCTTTTGAGCAAGCGGATGATTGCGCCCGGGCGAACATTTGTTTGCGATGTGGACCGCCGGAAAGCACAGGTGCTTTCACGGAAGTTTCACGTCCGAATGCTGTCGTCAGGTGCGGATGCGGCCCGCCATGCGGACATTTTAATTCTGGCGGTAAAACCACAAGATCTTCTTTCCGCGGGAGGAGAAATTCGAAAGGGCTTTTTTTCCCGCAAGGGTCAAAAAAGCCGGACATTGATCAGCATTTTGGCGGGGACGCCTCTTCGCAAGATCAAGCGGGTGATGGGTCATCGCGTTTCTTTGGTCCGGGCCATGCCGAATTTGGGTGCCCAAGTGGCTGAGTCAATGACGGTGATTACAGGCGCGGGCGGCATTCATCTTGCCCGTGCGGAAGCGGTTTTTTCAGCGTGCGGAAAAGTCATCCGGCTTCCGGAAAAATATTTTGATGTGGTGACTGCCGTGAGCGGGAGCGGGCCCGCGTATTTTTTCCTGATGATGGAACTGCTCGCGAAGTTTGGGAAGTGCTCGGGCCTTTCCAAAAAGAATGCCGAACTACTTGCGGTTCAAACAGCGCTCGGCGCGGCACTGTTGGCGCAAGGCGCCAAAGAATCTCCCGATGTTTTGCGCAAGCGCGTGACATCCAAAAAGGGAACGACGGAAGCCGCTTTGTCATTTCTTTCCCAGAGGGACTTTGAGAAGATTTTTTCCGAAGCTCTTAAGCGTGCGGTAAAAAGGTCGCGTGAATTAAGCAAGGGCTAACCACGGAGGTCTTTATGTTTATCGTCGGGCAGTTGTTCTCATCGCTTGCGATTTTATTTTCGATGGTGTTTAAAATCCTTTATTTTCTGCTCGTGCTCCGCATTATTCTTTCCTGGTTCCGGGTGGAGCCCTTCTCGGAGCCGGTTTCTATTTTGTACCGGCTGACCGATCCGCTTCTTTTGCCGTTCAGGCGCCTGCCGCTTCAGGTCGGCGGGCTTGATTTTTCGCCCATTTTGGCTTTTCTGGCCCTTACGTTTTTGGATCATTTTTTAGTGGGGCTTTTCCAGCAGCTGGCTTACCGGTTTGGGGTGGTGGGCTGAGGAGGAAACTCGGGTGGCATCCTTATTTGATCGCATCAATAAATCCGTCCGGTCAATTTGGCAGAAAACGGCCTTCCGGCCGGAAATCGCCATTGTTTTGGGGACCGGTCTCGGGAATCTGACCAAGCATGTCAAAAAGGAAGCCGTCATTCCGTACGGGTCCATTCCTCATTTTCCTAAATCCACCGTGATCTCGCATGCCGGCCGGCTGGTGTTTGGCCATTTGGGCGGAAAACGCGTCGTGGTCATGGACGGCCGGTTTCATTATTACGAAGGCTACACGCTGGAACAGGTGACGTATCCGGTGCGCGTTTTGCGCCAGCTCGGCGCCAAAATCATGATTGTTTTTAATGCGGCGGGCGGGCTTAATTTAAAATACCGCAAAGGGGACATCGTTTTAATCAAAGACCACATTAATTTGATGGGCGTTAATCCGCTCGTGGGGCCGAATGACGACCGGCTCGGCGTGCGTTTCCCGGATATGTGCGAGCCGTATTCCGAACGTCTGCTGGAATTGGCCGAGGAGGTGGCCCGGGAGCAGCATCTTCCCGTTTCCCGGGGCGTTTATTTGGGCGTCAGCGGCCCCAATCTTGAAACCAAGGCCGAATACCGTTTCATGCGCGGCCTAGGCGCGGATTTGGTGGGCATGTCCACGGTGCCCGAAGTGATTGTGGGCGTGCATTCTCAAATGGAAATACTCGGCCTGAGCGTTGTGACCGATCGCTGCGATCCGGACCATCTCGCGCCGGTCGATATCGAAGAAATCATCCGCACAGCCAATGAGGCAGGCCCCAAGCTCGACCAGTTTGTGGAGTCCTTCGTCAAGCATTTGCCTCATGTCCACTAAGCAGAGCCCCTACAAAAGCACCGTCCACCTTCCCCAAACCGCTTTTCCGATGAAAGCGGAACTGGCACAGCGCGAGCCCCAGATGCTGGCGGCCTGGGAATCCCAGGGACTTTACGCAAACATCCGTTCCCGATCGCGCGGAAAGAAAAAATATATTCTCCATGACGGCCCTCCGTATGCAAACGGCCGCATTCATATCGGCCATGCCTTGAATAAAATTTTAAAAGACATCATCGTCAAGTATTACACGATGAAAGGGCATGATGCGCTTTATGTGCCGGGCTGGGACTGCCACGGGCTTCCGATCGAGCATCAGTGTCTCAAGGACATGGGGAAACGAAAAGAGGAGGTGGAGCGCGTGGCGTTCCGCAAACAGGCGCGCGCCTATGCGGAAAAATTCATCGGCATACAGCGCGAGGAGTTTAAACGGCTCGGCGTGTTCGGGGAATGGGAAAAACCGTATTTGACGATGGACTACGATTATCAGGCATGTATTGCCGAGTCGTTTTTGAAGCTCTACGAAAAAGGGTACATTTATCAAAGCTTAAAACCCGTGCCTTGGTGTTTTGACTGTGAAACCGCGCTGGCGGACGCAGAGCTGGAGTATGAAGATCGACCAGACAGTGCTATTTTTGTAAAATTTTTAATTGATAAAAATACTTTAAGTTCCACTGGTTCAACTTCTGAATATATTCGCAAAAGCGCTAAGCTGGCTTATTTGGTTATTTGGACAACCACACCTTGGACGTTACCGGCAAATGCCGGTGCTGCGGTGCATCCCGATTTGATTTACAACTTAATTGAAAATCAAGATGAAATTTTAATTGTCAGCTCTAATTATTATATTCAAAAATCAATGGCTTTAGGGGTGACTAAACCACCGTCTCCAATATTGGAAGGGAAGAATTTAGTCGGCACAGAATATAAACATCCTTTTTTGAACAGAACCGGTAAAGTAATTGCAGCTGACTATGTTTCAGCGACTGATGGTACCGGGATCGTTCATATTGCTCCGGGGCACGGAGAAGCAGATTATGTGTTCGGGCACATTAAAAACAAGCTTGAAATTCTTTCTCCCATAGACGAGAAGGGAAGATTTACAAAAGAATTTCCGGCCTGCGAAGGAACGCATGTCTTCAAGGCGAATGCAAAAATCATCGAGCTTTTAAAGGAAAAGAAAGCGCTTCTTCATGAAGAGCCGGTTCAACATTCCTATCCCCATTGCTGGCGATGCAAAAAGCCGATTATTTTCCGTGCAACCAAACAATGGTTTATGAAAATCGATCACGATAATTTGCGCCAGAACATGCTCACGGCCATCCGAAGCCAAATCAAATTCACTCCTGACTGGGGAAAAAACCGCATCGGTTCCATGGTGGAAACGCGCCCTGAATGGTGTCTTTCGCGCCAGCGCTATTGGGGCGTCCCAATTCCAATTATCTATTGCGCTGGGTGTGGGCAGCATTTTGTCAAAGAAACAAAAAATTCAATCATACAATTGTTTCAACAATATGGGGCTGATATTTGGTTCCAGAAAAGTGCCATCGAATTTTTTGGAGGAATCACACCACAAGATAATCTTCAACGGATACCTACTTGTTGCGGTAGTCCAGATATTCGAAAGGTAGAAGACATTATCGACGTATGGTTTGATTCCGGCGTGAGTCATCAGGCGGTTTTAAAAAAGAGCTCCGAATTAAAATATCCCGCGGACCTTTATTTGGAGGGCTCCGACCAGCATCGCGGCTGGTTTCAAAGCGCGCTCACGACGGCGGTGGCGCTGGACGGCAAACCGCCTTTTGACGGTGTCCTGACGCATGGCTTTGTGGTGGACGGGGAAGGGAAGAAAATGTCGAAGTCAGCCGGAAATGTCGTGGCGCCGCAGGATGTGATGAAAGAGTACGGGGCCGACATTCTCCGGCTTTGGGTTTCCTCATGCGATTATCAGTACGATGTCCGTTGTTCTAAAGAAATTTTGACCCAGCTGGCCGATGCCTATCGGAAAATTCGAAACACCTTCCGCCATTTGCTTGGGAATCTGCATGATTTTAATCCCCAAATAGATCAAGTTCCGATTGAGAAGCTGCATCCGCTCGACCAGTGGGCGGTGGAGAAAACGATAAATTTGACGGCCCAAGCGGATGAATGGTACCGGCGTTTTGATTTTCATCAAATTTTCGGCGCCGTGTATCAATTTTGTTCCGTCGATTTGAGCTCCTATTATTTTGACGTTCTGAAAGACACGCTTTATACCGCCCATGAGCGCTCGCATTTGAGGCGTTCCGCCCAGACGGCGTTTTTTCATGTGCTGAAGGCGCTTGTGAAAATCTTGGCGCCCATTCTTTCGTTTACGGCGGACGAGGTATGGAAGTCATTTCCGATCGAAGAGGGGGTTCCATCGGTGCATGCGAGTTTCTTGGACGCGCCTCGCAAAATACCCGCAAGCCCTTCGTTTATGGAATGGGAACGTATACGCCAGCTGCGGGATGCCATCATGCCGTTTCTTGAAAAAAAGCGGGAAGCGAAACTCATCGGTTCGAGCTTGGACGCCAAAATTTATTTGAGCGTAAGCTATCCCGAGCTCGCGCGGGCATTTCAAAAGAATTTAAGCGAGCTCGCCCGCGTTTTTGTGGCCTCGCACGGACAGGTTTTTTGGATGGACCAGGTGCGGCCGGGTTCCGAGGAAACCGCTTGCTCTTTTTCTGGGTTTTCGGACGCCGTGAAAATATTTGTTTCCGTGGAACGGGCGGATGGCGTAAAATGTGAGCGGTGTTGGAATTATTCGCTTCAAGTGGGAAGTTTTTCCGAACATCCGGCGCTTTGCGAACGATGCGTCGAGGCGATTGCGTTGAAGTGAACGGAGCGTACGGCCGATACATAATCGAGCGAAAATGAAACTTCATCTTAAAGTTCGCAAACGGCTTTTAAAGCGCTTCATCGTTACCGGAATTTTATTCCCGCTTACTTTTTTTCTCTTTTCCCTCCTGCGTTATCTGCTTATTCGTTTTTCGCTTTACGACCCTGCTGTCTCACCTTTTGCCGAGGTGGCGTTCATCGTTTTGTCGGCCACGCTGCTTTATAAGCCGGTAGATGCCCTTGTCTTTTGGGCCTTAAAGCGTACTTTTTTCGGCGCCCATGTGAATTTCGAGACCGCGCTTCATCAATTGACTCGCGATGCGATCGCCATCTTAGACCGCCAGCAACTGGCCAACTTGATCGTGAATATCTTTGGCGAAGTGTTCAGCGTCAAAGCTGCTTCGGTATTCATGTTCGACAAACCCAAGGAAGTGTACCGGGCGGTTTCGGCGTTCGGAATCTCGCCTCATGTGTGGCGCCATTTGACTTTTACCGCGCATCATCCGTTTATGGAACTTTTGAAAGCGCATCGTCTTCCGCTTGAGCGTGAACGGCTGCGCCGCTCTTTTTCTTGGCAGGATGCAAATCAGTTCGGGCGCCATTTTGAAGAACTTCATGCGGCCTGCATGGTTCCAATTATGGCTCAGGAGGAGCTTCTCGGGGCCATCAGCTTAATGCCTGGAGAACGGATGCGTTTTTTTAATTCTCATGACATCCGGTCATTTGCCGACTTTGCCCGAGAGATCGCGCCCGCTTTCCGCAATGCGAGCGTGATGGGAGAACTTCGGGAAGCCAATGAAGCGCTGATCCATATTCAATCCAAGTTTCTTCATTCCGCCCAGCATTCGGCCATTCATGAATTGGCCACCGGAATTGCCCATGAAATTCATAATCCGCTGACCATTATTTCGGGGAAAGCCCAGATCCTTCTTTTGAAGAAGGACCAGAAGTTCTATGATGACCAGGTGGAGGAGGTGCTGAAGACGATCGTTAAGCAAACAAAGCGCGCATCCGATATAACTAGGAAATTGCTGATGTTCGCCGAGTCCGAAAAATTGGTCAAAGAGCCGGTGGATTTCGAAGTGTTGATCAATGATACCATCGCGCTTGTTTCCTATCAGGTGTCTTTGGATGAAATTCAGGTGATCAAACGTTTGGAGCATCCGATCCCCAAATTCTTCGGAAATGTGGGGGAGTTGAGGGAGGCGTTTTTGAATTTATTTTTGAACGCTGTCCAGGCGATCGGGAAAAAAGGGACAGTTCAAGTCGACATGAAATACCGGAAAACGGACCGGATGATTGAGCTGAGGATTTCTGACTCAGGCCCCGGAATCAGCGAGGGCCATCTGGCCAAGATTTTCCAGCCGTTTTTTACGACGCGTCCCAGCCAAACGGGCTTGGGTCTGTTTGTGACGCAGCAGATCGTTTACGGATACGGCGGCTCGATCCGTGCAGAAAGCAAAACGGGGGAGGGAACTACCTTCGTGGTGGAGCTTCCGTGCCGTTCGAATGTTCTCGCCGGAGGAGAACGTCCGGATTTCGGAAGTCCAGAAACGTTTGTCGATCAAAGCGGTTTGCACGCGGTTTAACATCATTTAGGCGATGGAGGATTTCTATGAAGCTTTTGATTGTGGATGACGAGACCGAGATTTGTGATTTTCTGAAAAGTTTTTTCGAGGAAAGGAACTACGAAGTGCGCACAGCCACGAGCGGGGAAGAGGCGTTAAAAACCGTCGGGCAATTCAAGCCGAATGTAGTACTTTTGGATATCAAAATGCCTGTGATGGATGGGATACGGGTGCTTGAGTTGATTAAGGCAAAGCACCCCAAAACAAAGGTGATTATGGTCACCGCGCTTGAAACCAGGGACAAAATTGAGGAATGCATTCGGCTCGGAGCGGACAACTACATTACCAAACCGCTTAGCTTGGAGTATCTGGAAAATGATGTTCGTGAGAAGATCGAATCTTTTATGAATTCGGGCACTCCCTGAACTTTTCCCTCGTTATTCATCTTGTCACT
>CAYJWM010000021.1:0-23495 GCA_964373885.1 uncultured bacterium
AGGAGTGGGCGTGGGGTTCGTAATCACAATCTTGCCCGCAAAGGTAGTGCCCACCGTGACACCCGTCGGTACACTCACGGGAAGAGTTGATGTGCCTGTAAAGTCATGGATGGGGATCACCGGCTCCGGAAGAGTGAAGTCGATACCGGCCAGATCAAAGGTGCCGTTGACATTCGTCGGAATATGAATGGTGGTGAATCCCCCTGGAATATGAGTCGGCACGGTAATCTCAATCAGCTCAGGGGCAGTGACCGCAGGATCCAGATGGATGATGGCGCCGGGCATTAGATTGATAAAAGTATTCCCCACTTTCACGGTGACAGGAGTGGGCGTGGGGTTCGTAATCACAATCTTGCCCGCAAAGGTAGTGCCCACCTTGACACCCGAAGGCACGACAACCGGAAGACCAGGTGTGCCCGTAAAGTCATGGATGGGGATCACCGGCTCCGGAAGAGTGAAATCAATGCCTGAGAGGTCAAATGTTCCGTGAATATTAGGCACGGTAATTGTTGCGGTACCAACGCCCGAGACATCCGGGATCTCCACCCTGAGGCCGCCGGTGACCGGGCTGATGAGAACCGCGAAACCTTTTGGCAAATTTTGAATCGTTGTCCCGCCGATCACAATCGGACCGGAGACAGGCCCGCCATCGATCGAGACAATCTTAATGATTCCGGCTTTGGCATCGAACAAGGCGTGTACACCGACCGGTAAGCCGGTGATCTCCGGCTGCCCCTTGATGCCCTTGAAATCACGTATCGGGATCACGCCCGTCTCGGGATTGAAATTCGCAAAATCAAAAGTGCCTCGGACATGTTCCCAAGCCGCACGCGGAACCCTGAATTTTTCATTCACGATTGGAACCTCGCCCGTGAGATCAACCGGTTCGACGATCGCGAAATCACCTCTGACGGGATCGAAGACGACAACCATTCCCTTGGGAATCTTAAAAGCCGTCGCGCCGACCTTAAAATCTCCTTCGATCAGCCAACTGCCGTCTGGCAAAACTCTGTGGGGGATTCGAGGATCAATCATGAAAGTGCCCGGTTTCGAGAAATCAGGAAGCGGGGTCAATATACTGTTAGCCAAATTAAAATTATTAGCCAAGTTCGCAAGTATGTCATTCATGGCGGTCATCACCGTACCTCCCAACATCAAAACGCCTAAAGTAGAGACGTCCGGAGCGATGGTGCCGAGTAAATCAAAGAACCCGTTCAAAGCAGAAAGCGGGTTGAATCCAGGAATAGCGCCGAAGCTCGCAATGCCCAAACCCAAAATGAGCGCGGAGGCCGCAAGCGCGGACAATACTCCGATATCCGCCACGCCCGTACGTCCCCCAGGCAGCAGCGGCGGCAGTGATTTGGGAGCATCGGGCACGTCGGGAGTGTCGGGCATCTTTCCGCTGAACAAATCCTGTTTTTGGAAAATGCCCTCACCGCGGCCGGAAATAATTTCGGGCAAAAAGTTGCTCAAGAGGAGCATATCCACGACTTGCGAATCCCACGCGTCAACGTTGAAACCCAATGAATGAAGCAGGCGCAAAACCACGCTGTTATTCATCTGAATGAATGTGTTGCTCAAAAGCGCTTTCTCAAAAGCGGGCTCAAGAAATGCCTCGTCAAAGAAGCCCGCCATGATGCCTCTGAAATTGAGCAGACGACCAAGAAATGTCCTCTTATCGTCCGCAAAGCTAAGCCGCTCAAAAGGCGCTCTGAAAATTCCGGCGATATTAATGAAAGAAGATGTCGCGGGCCTTATCAAAACGCCCTTCCACCATCCGCGGAGCCCCGTTCCCAAAAGCTCCGCCCGTTCTGCCTGTATCAGTCGGACATCCTTCGCTGTTCTTGTAAGATTCGGGTTATTCAGTTTTGACGCGATCCGGTCCAATCGATCCCGCAGGAGGCGCTGCGCGCTGGAAGCCACACCCATTTTCTCCAGCCGCGCCGCCGCCCAATTTTTAAGACGCACTGGGTTCCGGACAAAGCCCTGGCGCGCGAAAAAGAAGGCGAAAATAATCTGCGTTGTAAATCTGGAAGGCGTGAACAGCTCCCAGAACGACTGGCCGCCCAATTGATAAAGCATGCTGCTTCTGATCCTGTCGTATTGAGCGCGGGTGTACACCCCCAGTTGAAACGCGGCGTCAATCAGCGGATTGATCAAAAATCCGCCGACCAAATTGAGCTGTATCGCAAACTTAACCTGGCTCACAAAACTCTGCCTAAATCCAAGTATTCTTCCGAGCCAGGCCTTGGGATAAAGCGTACCGGCCCAGAACCCCTTTCCGGCCAATGATGTTTGAATCCGGCGTATCGCCGCGTTCGCAAAATGATCGATGAACGCCGTATACTTGATGGCCCGACCAAGGGCCCGCTGTACAAATCCGGCCACACCGGCTCTTTCGGTGCCAATGAGCCGATAAACGTTGCGGATCGTGCGGTAATTGTTCACGGTACCGCCGGTCAATACAACGGACGCCGCCTTGGAAATGTTGTACAGGACCGCACCGTAGAAAACGTTCAGTACGTTCTGCCAAATAGAAAGGGTGGGATCATTTTCCGGCAATAATTCCAGGAATAAACCGAAAAGGAACAGAAATGCCAGCCGCGGAATCAACAGCGCACTAATTAAAGCGGGAAAACCACCGCCAACACCGGTGATGTAGGAAATCATATTTCCAATATATCCGGCGACGCCCAATTGCTGGAGTACAATTCCGGCTAGCAAATCTTTGCCAAAACTGAATATCGCAGTCCTTGCCATATTGCCAACCATGCCCCAAAAACCGCCGGCAGCCGTATAAGCGGCCTTTAAAAAGCTGAATATTCTTCCGCCAATCGCGGCAGACACACCGATAATCGCAGCTGCAAAAGCCAAATCCTGCGCGGTTTCTTTGCCAATGATTCCTGCGAGATACAAACTGCCTGCAGCAAGCGCAAGCCCACCGGCAATAATGGCCGCTCCCAAAGATGTCGTTACAAAAAAACCCGCCGCCAAGCCAACAGCACCCAGGGCAAGTCCACCCGTAAGGTAAGCTGCTAAGGTAGCTAATGCAACAACAGTAACGACGGCAACGCCCTTAAAAACTCTATTTAAGGTTGTATTCGGAGAAGCTATAGCACTGTGGATTGTCTCGCCCTTAGACGTTAATCCGAAGCCGGCACGGATTAAATAACCGACCCCTTGGAAAATATCGCTGAGGCGGTCCCAGAAAGAACTTTTCTCTGCCACGGACGCATAAATTTCACGCCCCGTGCGGGTCAACCGGCCCTGATTGATGATGTCCCCGGACAAATTACGCAGAGAGGTCTGATCGTATGTAGTGTGAATGGTCTCCTGCTCGATGTCCCGGGCATTCAAAAACCGCAGCCGCACATTCGAAGCGATAAAATCCACGATCAATTGTTCGTCGATGTCCGGCCGGGAGGTTTGAATCTGGCCGAGAGTGGTATCGAGGGTCGTGGCGGCCGTCGAGAGACTGCCGTTATAATTACTCAGAGCATTCATCATGTCGCTTTGATAAGTGGTGTTGGCTGAATTAAGAGTGCCTCTTGCTCCGTTGGTTTTATCGATGATGATCTGCGGAATAGCGTAGCGCCAATCGTCCGGCATGATGGTGGATTTATTGCACGTCGTATAAGGGCATGGGTCGCCGGGTTTCCAGCGCCCCCCTCCAAGATTTTTGCTTTCCCCGATCGACGGAACAACCAATCTGTGCTCGGATCTGAAATCCGCATAAAGAGCATTGAAGTAGTCCCAATATGTATCGGAATCCGCCTGGTCTCTGATCTCGGCCGCTTGGACAATATCCCTCGCAAATTTTGTGCTCGCCTTATCCTTCTCTCCCTGATACGCGGCATAAGCCAAATCGGATTGGGCGGTGGTATTTATTTTGTCGACTTTCTCACGCAGAAAACTGCCCGTCACCCCAATCGCCAGCTTTTTGTTGCCGTCGTTCGCGACACTCGGGTTGCTTTCCATCGCTTCTTCAAAGGCGTCGATTTGCTCCAAAAACGCCTCACCTGCTGTTTTCATGTTCGTTTTAAAATCCTGAAGCGGGGCAAATTGAGAGTCAGCCACAAAATGAAAATTGAAAATCGGCATGAAAGGAACGGCCACGGTTCCGTCCATTCCCGCCGCACTATAAGTGGTAGTGGCGGTAGTCTGCATGTGCGTACCTTTATCAAGAGTAAACAGATAGCCCGCATAGGAGAGATAATCACGTATATGGTCGGTGGTAACCACTTGATTCAAATAGGAATCCCAAGTTTGCAGCTCGGTCTTCACATTGAAATAGGGAACGTTATCCCCGCTTGATTGCGGGGTATAATACGTTGTAATATTACCAACAGAAACTGTGTAACCATCCTCAGAACAATAATGCGAAGCGTCCGGACCATATTCGACGCATCCTGCCGGACGAACGCCCAGGCGCGCGGGCGCAAGAGCGGCCCCCGGTCCTCCATTTTCATAATACTCACCCCTCGCCGTCAATTCCCCGGCGATTAAGTCTTTAAAATACTTAAGCCAGGTATTTTGAAGGAAGGACGGATCATTCTGAGGCAGAGCTTTCAGCTGTTCCATGTAATCCGAAAACTGGGCGGCGCGATCATCATAATATTGATTCAGGCGGTCATTAAGGTCGCTCTTCAATTGATTGGTACGCGCTTCCCTCTCATCCAAAATTTCTTTGCATCTGCCGGTAGTTTCCCGATACATCCCGGCGCAACCCAAGTTTGCCACAGCTGCAGTAAATTCATCCTGCAACTCTTTCATGTCTGCTTCATATTGTTCTTGCATCGGCGCAAAATCTTCATGCATCTCTTCGAAAAGTAATTTATTTTGATCCTGATGATGCTTGGTCAACTCTGCCTCGCTCAATCTCTTTTTTTCTTCCGTGTTGATCGCGTCCACATAATACTGCGCCCACAGAGGGGAGCCGAGCAAACCATCCAGAGGTCTGTTGACAATTGCAAGAGGAGAGTTTGGCAATGTACCAAAATTTGCTTGGTAGTAACCGGACCGGCCCGTCGGAAGATTTCCTCCCGCTTCCCATACAATTTTTCCAAGCAAGCTGCCGCCATCAGTGGAAGTACCATTCAGCGACGGATCAATGTAAAGCGGATCACCGTAAAATTTCAAAATGGGCGAACTGGTCGGCACGCCGTTATAATAGGCACCCGAGCTGGAAAGAGAATAGTAAGGATCATCATATATCCGATATCCTATAGGTGCGTCGGGTGGCCAGTAATACACAATGGAATCCAGGGAACCCAGACCCGTTGCATTAAATGGTAAGGAGATAGAATTATAGGTAACGCCGTTCCCAAAGCGCGTGCTGTTGGGAAAATATTCGTTTTGGCCCTGATTTATTTGATTACCGACTGCAATTCCTGGATAATAATTGTCGCTTGGATCAGAAAACGCCGTTCCGTTATATTCCCCCTGCACGGTACCCGCATAACCATGCCAAGCATTGTCAATAGCCGACTTTTTATGCTTGTTAATCTTCTCTACACGAGCTTCGTAGTATTCGCGCGATGCCCAGTCAAGACGACCATAATAACTAACAATCCATCGATTATAAGAATGCTCCTCAAAACCCTCAGCCACGGGCCAATCATACACAAAGGTCTTGCAAGGATTATAACCACTGGTACAGTTGCGGCTCCATTGAAGATATTTCTCGAGATAATCAAGACTGACTTCGTATAAGAATTCGGCCTCCCGAAGCGCCTTGTCTCTGGCCTGCTCCAATTCCGGCAGTCTTTCGGTTTTAAACCTTTCGACCAGATCGACTTGTTTCTGATCGCCAAGATTCACCCATCCGGTGATGTCCTTTGTCTCACCCTGTTCGTTGATCGTAATGGTGATGGATTGCTGCTCAAAATCATAAACTTTGAAACCGCTGGGCGCGATCCATGGGGCCGTTATCACAGATCCCCAAGAATCTTTCATCTGCAAATTGCTTAACCTTGGAAATAATGCGGAATTGTACCCATTGCTCTCGGTAAAGCGGTATCCGTTTACTTTCCGGTCATAAATGAAGAACGCGGCCGATTGTTTGGACGCTTCCGCGGCAATCCCTTGATAAAGCCGGAAATCTTTATTCACCAATTCATTCAAATAAGTGTGATCATAGATTTTCTCGGCACGGTATAAATCGCGCGCGGCTTGATGGGCTGCCCTCGTTTCTTCAGCACTTTCCGCAGGCGGGAACAGCTTGTTCATTTCCTCGATGTACCAGGAAAGCGACCCCACCCCGGATGAGGAGGCGCTTGCAAAGGTACCCCCATCGGAATCGGCAGCGGCAGACATTGCAGAAGCGGCCGGCGCGCTAGACGGCGAGGCCTGAAGCAAAGAGGTAGTTCCGAGCAGCGCATTTTGAAACCGGGCCGACTCAGCGGCAATGGTATTGGCATAATTTGCGTGGGCATTATTGATGGCGGCCGCATAGCGATCAAATGCCGACGTGACCCCGTTTAGAAAATTACTTCGGGCCGCTTTGTCGGCCTCATATAGTTTGAAGGCGTCAGAGAGACTTCCGCCAGCGCATCCTTCTGTGCCAGCCACACAAGATACGGTCTTTATCCCTGTTTCGCCGGCAGTCCCGCCAACGCATCCTTTGGAACCGTATTTACATGAAACGGTTTTTAAGCCCTCCTCACCGGGGCTTGCGCCGACACACCCCTCTGCACCATAAACGCATGCAATCGTCTTGGTTCCCGCAACCGGCGGCTCGGCCCCGACGCAGTCGGGATCCGTGTGATCGCAGGAAACAGTGGGCCCTTCTTTGGTTCCGGATACCGGCGGCTGGGCCCCTATGCAAGCCGGGTCGGTCCAATCGCAGGTTATATATTCAGGAGGAGCCGGTTTGGTCCCATATCTACCGGGACTTCCTCCGACGCATCCCGGACTGCCGTAAGAACAGGAAGTCGACACAGTTTTTGTGCCCAGCGTTTCCGAATATCCAGAACAAGGCCAAGCACTAGAGTAGCATGCAGTTCCACCCGGGCTTCCGCCCACACATCCCGGACTGCCGGCGGCACATGGTCCACATTCCGGCTCCCCAAAACAGCCGGCCCCCGGCTCACAAATTCCTCCCGGTATTGGGACCGTCATCCCTGGAGTTCTCGTCCAGCCAGTACAACCTTCCTCTTGCCACCTGCATGTGGTCGTCGTGGTCCGAACACCGCTTGTCGGAGGGCTTGCTCCTCCGCAATCTGGGTCCGTCCAATCGCATTGCACCCAATTATTTACTCGATAGCCGGAAACGGGAAGCTTTGCCCCAACGCAATTCGGTTCGTAATAAGAACAAGAAACCAACCCTTGCTTCGTGCCAAAAACCGGCGCTTTTGTCCCCACGCAGTCCGGATCCGTATACTCGCAGGACACCCGCTCTCCGAACTTGTAACCGTCAACCGGCGCTCGCGCACCAGTGCAATCCGGATCCGTGTAATCGCAGGGAACTTCTCCTCTTACAGCACCCGTACAGCCCGGCTGATCCCGAGCACACAAGGAACGAGGGTCCGGCTTGGTCATATTCACGGGAGGAATCGCTCCGATACAATCGGGATCGGTATACTCGCAAGCAACCCATATTCCGCTCGGGTCTGGTTTCGTGCCATCGACCTGATCCATTCCATCAACAGGCGGGAGTGCTCCGATACATTCCGGGTCTGTATAGTCGCAGGAAACCAGCGGAGGTTTGGTCCCGCTCACAGGGGCCACGGCCCCCAC
The DNA here is from genome assembly GCA_964373885.1 of uncultured bacterium. Lineage (GTDB taxonomy): Bacteria > Omnitrophota > Omnitrophia > Omnitrophales > Danuiimicrobiaceae > CAYJWM01. The sequence goes on from CAYJWM010000021.1 coordinate 7,738, forward strand.
GCAATCCGGGTCGGTGTGACCACAGACAACATCGGATCCATACCTGATTCCCGCACAATCAGCATCGTAAAAACAAAAATCTCCGGAACATGTCATTTCACAACCCGAGATTTCCCCTGTATTTTGTGGCGTAGAGGTGCAAGACCGTAAAAAATTGAAACAAGCGTTCGCATTTGGAACGCCCGTATGAACTGGCTTGCAAGACAAATTATAGGATCCGTCTGCATTCCGAAACATGCACGATTCCCATCCCATTTTTGTCCCCGGCACGGGATCCCGCGCTCCGAAACATCGAGGATCTGTATAGTCACAGAACGTTCTAGGGATTTTCGATCCGCTGACAGGGGCCTGTGCGCCAACGCAATCGGGATCGGTGTAATCACAGCTGACCAGACCCGGTTTCGTGCCATACACCGGCGGTTGCGCTCCCACACAATATGGTTCGTAATACTCACAGCGCTCCACATAGCCGGCCAGTCTGGTGCCATCCACCGGCGCGACGGCTCCCACACAATCAGGGTCGGTCCAATCGCAAGCAACAATTTCGATTTTGGTCCCCTGAACCGGAGGAACAGCCCCTGTGCAATCCGGATCATCTGCAGAACAGGACACTTGTTCCTCTCCGGTTTCAGGAGGAATGCCCCCGACACATCCTTCTGTGCCGGCAGTGCAGAACACTTGTTTTTCGCCGGGTTCACCTGGGCTTCCGCCGACACATCCCACCGAGCCGTAAGAACAGGATATAGTCTTGGTTCCGTATCCGCTGGCAGACGAAGTCTGGGTTGAACTTGAGGAACTCGCACCGTCCTCGTCTCCCGACGCACCTTCAGTTGAGCTTGAGGAGCTCATGCTGGCTGCAAAATCCGATGCCGCTTCAGCCGAACTCACAGCGCTCGCAGTATTACCTGTTCCCAAATTCGTTAGACTGGCATCGAGGGACGAGAACACAGCCGCAATGGCTTCATGCTCGGCTTTGATCTGAGCGCGGATCTTTTGAGTAATGGCATTGCCCATGACGGCCGTCGATTTCAATGTTTCTTTGTTCAAAAAGCCGCGCTGTTTCAGGTCGAGATGTCGGACCTGCTCCGCTTCTTTAATTGCGTCGCTTACGGGCGGGAGGATGGAGTTGCTCTCTTGCTCTGTAAATCGTTCAAGGGCCGCATCGAGATCAAGAACGTAACGATCGAAACCTTGATCCAGTTTCTGGGTCAGCAAGCCGAACTGCTCGTTCACGAATTCAGCTTGATCGATGCGGTTGATGAATGATGAATACGGGGAGGACTTATACATTGAAATCTGGTTGGGATAGACCATATTTTCTCCCAAAAAATTAACGGCAAAGGAACCGAACTCACCGTAACGGAGCGAATCCAACATGAGCGCGTGATAAGTATGCTGAAGAGGGGTATTTAAATTATTCTGCTGGCCGATCCACCCCGAATTGCCGCCTTCTTCAAACGTTCCGGAACCGGAGAAAAAATTAAATCCGCCGAATCTCACATTCGAAGCGTAGTATGATCCGTACGTTGAAACATGTGAAACAAATTTCGAGATGGGCGAACCAAAATAATTGACGAAAGCGCCGTAATTGCCCGCGCTGTTGCTGGAAGGCGGCAGATACCGGGTGATTTTTGCGGAAATGGGAAGCGCATAATAACCGGCGGGGGGTCTGTGAGGATAATTACCCGTGTCAGACGGCCCGGTATAAACCGCATCACCGGGCAGCGCGGGAGCATTCCCTTCGGTAAAATTATCCTTGAGATAGGTGGAAGAATAAAACGGTGACTTGCTGCTGTCATAATAATGCAGCAGCACTAATTGCGGTTCAAAACTGTAAAAGCTATTGTAATTGCCACGGTCAATATTGGTATAAGTCACCTGCCCATCATCTCTTCGCTGCCCCAACGCCGCGATTCGCCCGTAAGAATAACCGTCTTTATCGGTCAATAACTGATTAAATTGAGTCAGGTCGTCAATTTTGAATGTCTCTGCGTTTATAAGAGTCAAAGGCATAGTTGCGGCGCTGCCATTTCTACGATTAATAGGAATAAGTTCATCTGGATTTGCCGGATCGATGGGCCGATAATACTCCACCCTTAAATAAAGCGAACCGTCTGCCTCCCGATAGGTCTGCGCGCGCGCCTGCCCGAACACAACGGCCCGATAGGGTTCGGGAGAAAAAACGGGCAGTTGGTCCTGCCGATCCGCAATGGTTTGGGCAGGCAGGGCCGTGGCGTTTTCAGTATCCGCAAGGGATGTGATAAGCCCTTGATAGCCGGTGTCGGATCCTGCGATCAAATGACCGCTTGAATCATATTGGCGAACGAAGGTTCTCCCGCCATCGTAATTAAAATGCCAAACATTTCCTGTTTCCTCATCATATTGAAAATAAATCTTCCAATAGTGCGTGCAGCACCTTTCTCCTTTTTCGATGGCGGCATAATCGGCATAATTCGTCACTTTGCCCAGCTGCGTCCTACCGAAGACCATTTTTCCGTCCACGATTTTGACCGCAATTGTTCCCTCGTAATCCGCTCCGGAATAAATAAATTTCCAGGTATTCCCCTCGGGGTCCGTATCCGTATAATAGTCCCGCTCGTCGGCCCACACGAATTGGCCGTCCTTCACCAAGGGAACAAAGGTGTTTAAACCCGTGTATTGCGGGTCCATCACCTCGTTAAGGCCGGTTGGGGCGAAAGGATATTGCCCCAAGCTGTAGTTCCCGCTTGGGAAAAGACTGTTTACCAAGCGATAAGAAGACTCGGTAACATCCACCGAAGGCATTCCTGGAACGGGTGAACCGTAATAAGGGGAAAGACTCGTCGAACCGTAAAGATAATTCCCGTAATTAAGACTGGTCGGGTCATACGCCTCACCAACATCAAAGCGCGGACCGTAAATACTGTCGAAACTTTGCGCCAGCGAAAAACCAGGCTTTAATTTGCCAAAAATAAGTGAGGTCGCAGATTCAAGATTGGACGTGTTTGGGCCCGGGTAATAACCGTTCATATTCACATACACAGGGTTGGTAGGATCCATTAACGGCCCGAGCACAATATTGACCGGCCCCATATAATTGGAGATACTACGCTTGTCCGAGCCGACGCTTGTACCCATACCATCCATCAACAACGGTAAGCCGAGCGTTAGCGCTTGGTTCAGCATCTGAAAATAATGCACCTCTAAACCATATTTCCGCGTGGCAGCCACAAGGTCTTGAGCGTAAATCCGGTCGCGTATCAAGGCGCGCAAAGCCATCAGAGCCGTTCCTTCGCTTCCGCCTATCGGAAATGAAAATGTTTTCTTTAAGACATCATCGGGTTTGTCCGTATAGTCGGAACCGGAAGACTGGTTTTTGATCAAATCCATGAGCCCGGCCAGGGTAATGGAACTGCCTTTAAGTTCCTCCGGCAAATCCTCCCCGGTCGGAAAACCGAGTTTACCGGCAATCACCTCCGCCGAGTGGGAGTCGCTATCCGTATTGGAGCGGGCGAAATAATAGGTGATCCATTCCGGCATAAGTGTGTTGAGCTCCTCCATCTTTTGACGGTAGGTTGCCATTTGAGTGTCCAGCCGGCTTTTTATTCTTTCCAAGTCCTGCTCCATGCCGGCCTTGAAGCGACTGTACATGTCCTGCATCTGCGTTTTGGCCCTGTCAAGCGCGCCGTCCAGCATTGAAAAATAAGCGGCGCGCGCATCGCGGAGACTGTTGGCGTCCGGTAGATCCGTGCTCTCAAGCAATAAAGACTCTATCCTGGATCCTTGAACGGCATTGGCTTGGCCTTGTATCAGGACCGGCACATGCGAAATAAAAATCTGCCCGTTAACGGCCTTGATTTCAACTGGCGGATAGTCCGGGTAATTGCTGCGCTTAAGTTGAATAGACCAATCTTCTCCCACCTTAAATTCCTTTTTCGAGGTCCCGTAAGCACTGGTGCTGATCGGCACCCAATTGCCTCCTTCATAGATCAGGTTACCATAGCTACCTCCTAATACGACAAGTGTGTCATAAACCAAATCATACCTGGTTCCCGTGGCCGGCGCGGTCTTAAAGCATTGATTGTTGTAAGAACTGCGCTGCTCGCAAGCTTCAAAACCTACTTGAACTGCAGACTCAGGGACAACACTGGCCTTCAACGTAATTCCGGCCATCAACTCCAAGCTCCCAACTACAGAGTACCTATAAAAGCGGTTGCCAGCGTTCGAACTGGACCAATTGGAAGAATTGGCCATAGAAAGTATGGTTGTTTTGTCATCAATCACCCCGCCGCAGGAATACTCGTCAGTATAATTATAAGCCTTCACGCACTCCTTGCCATCAGTAAAAAATACATGAGACGCCGGAATGGCCGAATTTAATCGATCAAACGCCCTCCCCGCGCCCGAGATCATATTTTGGGCGGCAAGGAATTGCCACTCATAAATCATCGCGACACGGTCATCGACATTTGAGAAATTCGCCAGAAGCAGCTGAGCATTTGTGGCATAGGTCTTAAATTGCTCCGCAAGCACACGGCTCAGGTAAACCATGTCATTTTCCTTGGTCGTATAAAATTGGGTGAGCACCTCCGCTTTTTGAAGCCCTTCGGGCCCGGCCACCGCGAAGAAAATGTCTTCCGCCGCTTCTATGGCCGAATTTTCTGTGCCGTAAGCTTCTTTCGGAGTGCCGTCCTCGTGGGGCCGAAAATCTTCCGCCAACTTGTCGAACTCATGGCTTCGATTCAGCTTTCTTAAAGCGGATTGCAACGCCTCAAGATACGGGGCCGCTTCCGCATCCAGTCTTTGATTTTTCTCATCAGCCGCCGCCTTTATTTCGGCATCATAATCGGCCCTTGCCTCGTCCGGATCCGTTCCGTCCTCAACGGCTTGGTCATATTCCGTCTGCGCTGTTTCGATCCGCCCCTTAAAATCTTCGAAAATTTGATTGATTTGCGTTCTATAATTCTCAAGCACATCATTGAAAGCAGGCAGAGGATCTTCAGTTTCCAAAGTGCTTTTGTATTGATTAAAAATATCATCCGCCCCGTAAAGGTCCTGGTCGCCGGTTCCCTGGCGATAAAACTGAAACACAAGGGCCAATTCCTCATAGTATTGATCCAGCGCCTGTTTGGCCGCGTCAGGATCCAAAAGCATGCCCGGTCGCTTCGCAAGAAATCTATCGCCGTAATAAGTAGCTTCGTCGAGGAACATGTCCGCTTCCCGAACGAGGAACATGTTCGCTTGCCGAACGCGGCCGAAATTAATATCGAAACGGTCCGCGGCGAGCCGTGTCAGGACGCCGAGCATCCGCATCTGCAAGAACGTGTACCGTAACGCGGCGATGACCTCCGCTTCTTTCTGATAATCTTTGCTGATTCCATCACTGTCCTTGAACGTGTTCCGAATGCTCCATCGAAGGCCGCTGATGGCATCGGCCTCAAGTTTGTCCAGCGCTTTCCATATATCCGTGGATTGAGCGACGGACAATAAATCGCCCTGCGTGATGTCAATCGGCGTGCCGTAATTAGAATCGTACATAAACCTGTCGACAGGAGGCCCGCCGGTCGTCCATGAACCCTTCGAAAAGGACCCGAAGATTGAGTAGGCCGACTTGAGCAACCCTCGAAGCCGGGTATTGATTTCAATGGCTTTTTTGTCCCAAACCTTTTCGCCCGTCACGGGATCGATGGTGAACTCCTGCAAATAATGCGCGCTCACGTCATAGCTGACCTTCCCCATCGCCGTATAAAAGGGTTGAAAGTTGATATGCCCCGGCCCATTCTCAAAGGGAGCCGCATTGCTGGTCAGTACCGGCAAAAGCGATAATGGGTCGTAGGTAATTGGTGAGCCGTACTGAATTTGCAATCCAGGGTGTTGCGCAAAAAAACTCAACATTTGGTTGCTTAACACGTATTGCGCCCGCGTTTCAAGGGAATCCCAGTGGAATACGCCCTCTCCGTCATCCTCGAAGGGTTCATAAACGGGAAGGCCCAAAAGATCGGCGATCGGGAGGATGTTTTGCGTCACTAAATCGGTCACGGCAAAATTATTGCGGCTTCCAAGAATATTGAGCAGGGGCGCGTTCGGATCCAGTCCCTGTTGCGGTGGCACCTTGTACTTCAGAAAATCAATGCTGAACTCGCCGGACTCAAGCCCGATGATTTTAAACCCATCCTTAAGCTCATTTTTAAGCTTGGCCTCATTTCCGTCCTGGTCCAGAAAAGCAATGTAATAAGTGCCGTCCGGCTGCTTCGTCCGGACCGGCTGGCCGTTCACGTCAAGCAGAAGCTTGATGTATTTTTCAGGCACGCCGGTTTCTTCGTTAATCTTGGTGTCTTTGGTGTAAATCCAAACTTCCGTGCCTTTGACAATTCTGACTTTTTTCTTAAGCAAGGGACAGTTACTGCCGGCGCAGTCAGGGTCCGGAATCCCGTCGCAGGTACCGTCGCTGACTTTCCCTCGGCAATTGGGGTCTTTTTTAACATAAGGATCGTCTGAGGTGTCTTCGGTTTCCTCAATGCGGGGCACGACTTTAAAGACATAGCATTTGTCCAAACTGCCGGAGTTGTCGCAATTGCCGATTTCAAAACTGCCGATGTTGCCGGCTAAATCAAATTGATGCAGGGTGACGATTTTTTGCTTTGTCAGTTTGTTCGTGAATGTCTCCTTGAAACTTTTCAGCTTGCCGTTCGGATAATACTCATAATTGACCCGCAAGCTCTGGGTGTGAATGTCATGCCAGCGCGTCACGTTTTTATTCTGCACCGCATAGGTGGGAGGATGATGAAAATATCCCAGTTCCTTCACATAAAGCGGCAGATCATAAGCCGTGCCTTTCTCTTCGTTAAACACAAGCTCTCCCGGCATGGTGCTGCCGTACGCCTCATTGGGGCCGAATATTCTCATTTCCGTGGTATCAAGCACAAGATAGGCATAATCTTTCACCGTGTTGGGATTCAGCAAATCAAAGCCCGAATCCGCCGGCTGGCCCGGATAGGGCTTGAAATGGGTAATACCGACCTGGCCCCAGCTATTGGTCATGAAATCAATCAGCTTGGTATCATCTTCACCCACAATAAACGGCCTCCACCATTCCTTCACCTCAAAGATGGAGAACTCTATCCTGCCTTTGTCGCCCTCCCAAGTTGAGCGAAGATATTGCTTCGCGGTTTCCGTTCTCTCGATCGCGCTGATCTGCCGTCTGCCGCTTGCTGCATCCTGTTCTTCGGAATAATCATATTGCAAATACCGGGTGGTGGTGGATTTAAGGTCACCGGCAAAAAAGGTCGCTTGAATTCCGTCGGCATTTACTTCTGTTTTTTCGGTATAAAATTCCAGCTTCGTATAGGTGTCGCTTTTCGTCCCCACGATTTGAGCGTCCTTCAGCCAAAAAACAGAAAGCGGATCATCGCTCATCTGAAGCCGCTTCACCAAAGTCCCGCGAATCCGGGTCAGCGTGCCGTAATCCTTCACAATTTGAGGGATCATATGGCCCTCTATGGTGCCGATCTCAAAGGACCCGCCGCCGTTGAAATAAGCGTAGAGAATCATCTTGCCTTCCTCGCCCTCCTCCGCTCCCGGGACGTAAATCGCTTCCACGATGATTTCGGGGTGCGCGCTGTTCAACTGCCTGATAAATTCGTCATAGTAGGCGGCCGCGCCGGGGACGGGCGGAAGATTTTCCGGATTTGGATTGTCAATTTTCTCCTGGTCCAAATGCACATGCATGAGGTCCAAATACTGCTTCTGCTTGCCGTCCGCGCCTTGATAAGACGCCACTTGAAGGGTTCTTCGTTCATAGCTCGCCTTCAGCATGCCGGTGGTGTCGTCAAATTCATACTTATAAGTGACGAGCCGGCGCCTGCGCCGTTTCTCGGTCTTTTCACCTTCGTCGGTTTTCACGACCGCTACGTCATCGTATTCCGTGATTTGGGAAGTAAGGCGGCCGAATGGATCATATTCATTAATCACAACCGCTTTGTCGCCATCCTCCGAATAGGCCGCGCTGCGCGCCAATGTGCCATTTTCGTGAAATTCATAGGTGGTTTCTCCCTCGGGGTCCTCGGGGTCCTTCAAATAATGCACCGTGCCGCCGAAGCGGTCTTTGTAGCGTATGACTTCCCCGCGGCGGTTGTATTCGTAGACTTCGGAGCGCGGCTGGTCTTTGGGTATGTCTTCCAGCGTGACCGTCGATTTCTTTAAATAATGCAAATCATCGAAGTCATACTTATACGTTTTTTCGTTTCCGTTAGCGTCGGTAACGCTCTCAATATTCCCGTCCGTGTCATAGGTGCGTGTGATCGTGTCAAAATCCCTCGGATTCTTTTTGACGGCGTCGCGCGTGACAGGACGGTCGTCCGGCAATTCATCCGCTCCCTGCCCTAGGGTTACTTCATAGTTTTTACGGACAAAACCGTTTTCGTCCGGATCGTCATAAAACATCTTGACTGTGGGCGATTTGATCTGCAACTTTTCAGTAATGGCTCCCAAATCTTTCCAAGCGCCGAAAGAGCGCTGTTTGTCGAGGCGTCCTGCGGCGTTCAGAAGGAAAGCGCTTGAGAAAAGCTCGTCCTCTTTTTCGAAACCTTTCGCGGGGTCCCAATCCGCGTTCCAAATGTCCGGAACGCTTGCTTCCTCTCCCTCTGCGGGCGGTTCGGTTTCCGCCGGTTCTTCTTTTTCCGGAATGGAATCGGGATTGGCGAATGTGGCCAGCCGGTAGCCGCGCAAAATGCCGTTTTTGTAAGCTGCCGCATCATCGCCATACTCTCTCTTGCCAAAGGTGTCGTCCGGTGTGCACAAGTCGGAAGAACTGTCGCCACAATTTCCTAAATCGCCCCAGTAATAAAGCTGATAGGGGCTTACCAAAATTTCAACGTCGGGGTCTCCTTCCTTCTCGGCCGGCACAAGCCGCGTCATTTTGGTCAATAGTTGGCGGCCGAGCTCATCCAACCGGACATACTGCCTGGTCTTCGCCTCTTCATCATAAATGCTGTAGCCGCGGGCAAAGCCCTCATAAAAGGCGGCCTCTCCATGCTCTTTGAGATAATCCCTCAAAGTTTTTTCTTCTCCGTCCCAATCTTTAATGGCCTGGTTCAGCTCGTCTTTTTCCGCCTTGGTCAGGAAAAAATCGCCGATGTCCCCATGGGTATAAGTGGAGCGGCGGCCGTTTTCGTCTTTTGTGCGGAATACACGGGCGAGCGCATCAATTTCCTCATAGCGCGTGTCGCGGCCTTCGGGTTTTCCCTTGGTGCGGACGGCATGGAAAGCCAAATGGCCGGATTTATAGAGGTCCTCCATGTTTTGAACGTCTTTCGTTTCCCAATTCTCATCCAAATATTTGTCGTAGGTATGAAATTCGATGTGAAGCGCCGTCTCTGTCTTGCCGTCTATTCTGGTCTGGCCGGCCTGCTTGGCCACGACACTTTGCCGGTCCATGAAGTCATAACGCACATAGGTCTCCGCGAAATCGGAGAAATCATCTTCCGGATTCTCGGCATCCTCGGTCTCTTTCAAATTGAGGTCAATCATGGTGTAACCGACGGAATGGCCGTTTTTGAAGCCGGCGCGTTTCACCTGCAGATATTCGGGCAAGTCGGTGTTATTGGCCTCTTCATCCGCAAGAGCATTTAAATCCACGATCAAATCCCCGTCTTCATTGGGCTCTCCGTCCTCGGTCACGGTTCGGGTGTAGTCAAATTTAACGCGCTTCCCGGTCGCGTCGCGCTGTACGGATATACGGCCGAGTTCGTCATAGCGGATGTAAGACGCATGCATATTGGACCGGCCGCGAAGGTTCATATCATAAACGGCCATGCCGACCAATCTGCCGTCTTTATACTGCTCTCTAAGCGTGAATCTCTTCTGCTTAATCTCATTCCCATCCCTGTCTTCCAACCCAACGCCTATAGTCGGCTTGACATCTTCTGGAATCGGGTCGCCATTCTCATCAATGCGGTGGCCGTCTTCATCAATTTGGAATGTGTAAGCAAAGCCGGTTAGCTGGCCGGCCTGGCCGCGGATGAGGTATTGACGCCCCATGTCATCAAAGCGTACGTACGTGCGCGCAAGCTCTTCCATCCCCGAGGTCTCAAGGAGCGCCAAATCGACAATGGTTTGCGTGAGGAGCAGACCGTCCTGATAGACTTTGGAAGCGTCCACGTCTTTTTCCAGATGGCCCCATTCATCGTCTTCGAAAACATGAAGCAAATTATCATATTCATATTTGACGCGGCTTCCGGTGGAAGTCATGACGTATAATTGACGGCCGAGGCGGTCGTTGCGTAAATACGTGACGGCAAACTCTTCGCACGTAATCGGCCCGCAATCTTCTTTTTCTTTTAACCCGAGATCAATCACCGCATAACCGACGTCATAGCCGTCCGCATTTCCGTCGCCGTCTGAGTCATAGGCATTTGTAAATTCGAGTTTCTCGCTGCCGTCTTCTTTGACGGTCTTGAAATAATCAAATTTCAAGCGCCTGCCGCTGGGATCAATGACATACTCCTGGCGCCCCAGCATATCGTTGCGCACATACGTGGCGGCAAATCCGGAAAGATTTTCTGCCGGGTCTTCGGAAAATTCGGTGTTCCGCAAATAAACATCGTAAATCGCAAATCCTTTCAATTGCCCGTTCTGATATACCTCTCTCGGGTCGGCGGCGGCCTCTAGCCGTTCGATATCACTGCCGTCGCCGTTCACAAAAACGGTGTAATCAAATTCCTGCCGCGTCCCCGTGCTGTTGTTAATGACGAACCAATTCCGCTCCAATTGATCGAAGCGCACATAGGTGGCGGCCGCATCTTCGGGGTCTGACTCCGCGTCTTCCTTGGCAAATACCTCTTTCAGCCGTAAATCGATCAGCCGATATCCTATTTTCCGTCCCTTTGAATCAAAACCGATTCCGATGTCCTCCTGTTCAATGTCGCCGTCGCCCGGTTTCGTGACCAGATTGCCGTTAGGATCCACCTTCACGGTTTTGGAATAGTCATACTGCAGGCGCTGTCCGGTCTGGGTGATGATGAATCGCTCGCGGCCGAGCTCATCCAATCGGACGCGCATCATGGCAAAATTTTTCAAATCGGTGTCGGCTTCCACGGACAAATCAATCATGGCATAGCCCACCAAATGGCCGTTTTGATAGGCCGTATTCGCCGCCAATGTTTCAGAGCCCGAACCGTCGTCTTTGACGGTTTCGTTGTAATCAATTTTCATTTTGCGGCCGTTCGGCTGATGAATGAATTGATTGCGGCCGAGCGCGTCCATGCGATAAGTCGTGGCGGCCGCATGTTCATAAGGCTTAGCTCCCTCATCATCCGTAAATTCTTTCACGGACAGATTGATCAATTGATAGCCCAAAAGGCGGCCGTCCACTTTGCCGTCGCCGTCGGAATCGTAAGCGCCGACAGCGTCACCGCCGGCATCTTCAATGGTTTGGCCGTCATCTGAGACATATTTCGTGTAATCAAATTCGAAGCGTCCGCCCTTATTGTCCATCAAGTACCGGTTCCGCCCGAGCGCATCGAGACGGACATAGGTGTATGCAAATTCACGCAGTTTCGCATCGTTTTCATAGCCGAGATCAATCAACCGGTAGCCGACGGCATGGCCGTCATTTTTGCCGTCGCCGTCTGAGTCATAGGCGTTGGTGGTTTGCTCTTTATCAGAACCATCCGCCTTGACCGTCCATTCATAGTCAAACTTAGTCTTCGCGCCCGTCCCACCCCGAACAACCCATTGGCGTCCCAAATCATCGAGCCGCACCGACGTTTCCTTCACAGCATCAAAATCACCGCCTACGAGACCGAGATCCGTCACCGTATACCCAATCAATCTGCCCTTGGTACTGTATTGCGAGAGAAGGGGGAAGTCGTTGCCATTTAGATTAACTGTTTTGGTGTAATCATATTTCAATCGCTTGCCCGTTTGATCGCGGACGACCTCCTGCCGTCCGAGCATGTCCAAACGAACGTAGGATTTAGTAAACGTGGCAAGATTGGGGTCCGTGAGGGATGCTTCTTCAACCGAGTAACCGACCAGATGGCCGTCTTGGTAGCCGGGAGGCGTACCGCCGGCTCCAATCGGATTTCCGTCCGAATCAGCAAGCTCTGTGTAATCATAAACCAGATATCGGCCGGTGCTCGACGCGCTTGATTCCGTGCGTCCCAGCGCATCGAGTCTGAAATAGCTTGTGCTCAAACCTTCAAATTCCGCCGGTAGATTCAGATCGATCAACGCATAGCCCGTCAAATATCCAGCATCGTAAATATTGGCAACATCTTTCTCAATCGGTGCTGTAACAGTCCCGGCTGCGTGGGCTCGTAAGCGTTTGGTATAATCAAATTTATAGGCGCCGCCGGTTTCATCCTTGATGACGGATTGGCGGCCCAGCGCGTCAAAGCGGACATAGCTGGTTGAAAATTCGGATAGTTTGGTGTCGCTCTCAAAGCCCACATCAATGGCGGCCATGCCCCGCAATTTTCCGTTGTCATAGATCTGACCAGAGCCGACCGTTGAAACGTTTTGCCCGCTTTCGCTAAGCAGCTTCGTATAATCGTATCGAACACGCCGCCCGCTCCCTTCTTTCATATGGGTCGTATTGCCGAAACCATCCAGACGCACCGCCGTCTCGGCGTGCTTTTTAAACTCCGGATCGGCATCTGCGGCAAGCGCCATGTCAATCATCACATAACCCATCAAATAACCGTTCGCATAAACCGCGGTTGGGTCGCCCGCAGGAATCGTTTCAATGCCGCTCCCGTTTGCTAAATCATTGCTTGCAATGCGGGTATAATCGAATTTCACTTTCCGGCCCGTGTTCTCCAGCATGACTTCGCGCTCGCCAAACTGATTGAGCCGGACATAGGTCTTCGCATAAAGCGGCCCCATGGTCTTGGCAAGCGTCAAATTCTCCACGCTATAGCCCCGCAAATACCCGTCCCGCATCGCGTCCGCCGTGCGGGCGGCCGGCGGCGCCATAACAGCGCCCGTCGCGTCGATTGTTTCATTGTAATTAAAAACAAGCGTGGTCCCGGTGCCGTCTTTGACAACGGTTCTCCGGCCAAAAGCGTCTAAAGCAATGTACGTTGTGGCGTATGCCGCCGTGTCCGGATTATTTTTCAAGCTTAAATCGATGACGGCATAACCGGACATATAGCCGTTCTTAAAATTATCTGCCCAGCTGCTGACGCTCACGACATTGCCGGCAGCGTCGACCGTTTTCGTATAATCGTAAACCAGTACTTCACCCGTCATGTGATCGACGGTTTTGGTGTCAAAGCCGTAAGCGTTGACATGTCTCGTGACATTGCGGACAATGCCTGGGATGCCGCGCACTTTTTCATTAATCTCGACGATGACGCCGCCCTGGCGCCTGTATTCAAACTCCGCCGTGATGCCTCTGAAATCCGTCACAGCCGTCATGTCTCCGGTCGCCGGGTTATACTCACGGACAATTTGATTGCGCGAAATCTTTCCGCCCGCCTTCGCCTGCGGGTTGTGGGTCTCGACGCTCCGGATGAGTCTTCCGTTTCCGTTATATTGATATTCAAACTCGACATAATTGATGACGCCTGCGGTCTCGTCTTTCAGCGGGAAGAGAACTTGCGGCGGAACCAACTGGGCTACCACGTAAGAACCCCAACGGCCTTCCCGGTTGGCCAGCATGGCGGCGATGGCGACGATGGCAGACGGATCCCACGCTTCATCGCCCACCACTTCCACCCTTCTTTGACCGTCCGCATCAAAGAAATAAACGCTCTTCTGGCCGTTGGCGCGTTCGTGAATTTGCATCCACAGGCGGCCATTCGCAGGAACGAAGAAATTGATAAATTTCTCTTCTTGTCCGAATACATCGGTGACTTCCGCTACGGCTTCACCCTTGTCGGGCTCCACTTTCACCCTTCTGGAATTCGGGCCGTCCGTCACCCACAGCATGGTCTCCGTACGCTGAATCACTTGACCCTTTGCATTGGTGGCGTTTTCAATCCTGGTCTGCCGTCCGAATTGATCGGAAACGGCCACTTTTTGCAGCTCATCGGCGGCCCGGTTCAGTTCATAGCGCTCCCAGCTGCCGTCCTGATGGGTGATGACCATGGCGGTCACCTTGGTCTGGGTCTGCGGCCCCTCGTCCGTGTTCACAACAACCGGAGCTTCCGTGTACCGGTATGTGACGCGGTCCTTGACACTCCCTTGATAACCCGGTGAGACAAAGTATTCGACCGAGGAGTCGATCTTTTGCTTTCGCGAATCGGGTTGGCTGTCCCATTGGTCCCGTTTGGACTTTACCCAACCCGCCATGCTGACGGTGATGGAAGCGCAGCTTCCGCTCAAACAAACGAACGTTTCGCTGAATGTTTTCGGGCCGCCTTTGTTCGTATCATCCATAAAATGATGAATGGTGACTTCAATCAATCCCCCGTTGTGATATTTTTCTTCCATCCACACAGGGCCCTGTTTTTCACCCGAGGGCGCATAATAATAAGTGGCGATGTGTTTGCCGTCTCCGTCATAAACGGTTGCTTTTTCACGGAAGGTTTTCCCCCTCTGACCGCTAAAATCGGGGTTCAAATCCAAATGCTCGGCGCCGCCGTAAAAATCAATCCGCACGTCAAGCATGCCGTCGCCATTTCCCTCCTGGTCGTTGAAACTGACCTGTTTGCTGCTTTGCACAGGCGTACCGTCGGGCGGGCGGACATCCAAATCAAAAACGGTGCGGCGCTTCACGCTCCCGTCGGCCCAGTACTCCGTTTCTACCGGCTTTTGGTTCTCCGGCGTAGTGGGCGGCTTCGGATCGTCGCCGCGAAGCAAAGTCAGGTTTTTCAATACGGGTGTTTCGCCGGCAGATTCGATGACGAACTGCAGCTGGCGCTGGCTGACCGTCGTGAGAATCAAATCGCCGTCCACTCTGCCATAATTGGAATACAACGCGTTGGGATCCGTCATGCTCTGTGCCAACATTCCCTCCACTAACGTGACGCCGTCCAAAACCACTTCCTTGTCGCTTTGCGGAGCGCCCACAAGAAGGCCGGTGGCGGAGGCCAGCAAAATAAGACTGAGCTGCTGTAATCGGGTAACTTCTGTGGGCGTCGAATCAAATAACACACGCTGAAGCAAAGGATCGCTGGCTTCCATTGTCTTCGTCACGTTCGCGCCGGTGACCTTCCAACTCGAATCGGTCGAGAGCACAAGCGTAAAGCCATTGCCCAATTCTTTTTGGATAAAGTACTCGGATGAGCCGGTCGGCTCACCGGTCACGGGGTCGACATTGGTAATAATCTGGGCGAAATCTCCCTGATGATCCTTAATTTTGGTGGAACTTTCGACGGTGGTAAAGGTTCCGTCCGTGTACTCCACAAGCGTGGTAAATCCGTCGGCGTCTTCCACATTGCTTTGATCGAGGTAACGGGTTTCGCTGGTCGCATTCCAGTCCGGGTCCAAATTGCTTTTAATTCTTGTTAGGCCGTTTGCGAGTTCTTTTGTTTCCGAGCGGTTTTCAATGGTGGCAAACGTTCCGTCTGTGTATTCGGCAATCTTCGTAAAGCCCTCGGCATCAGGATCAGTCGCTTGATCGAGGTAACGGGTCTTTGAGGTGGCATTCCAGCTTCCGTCAAGATCGGTCTTCACCCTTGAGGTCGTGTCATTTAATTCCTTCACCTCACTTCTGGTTTTCACCGTCCCAAACGTATTGTCCGTATACTCAGTGATGCGGGTGGTCTGACTATCGACTGTCGCTTGATCGAGGTAACGGGTCTTTGAGGTGGCATTCCAGCTTCCGTCAAGAT
>CAYJWM010000022.1:0-22745 GCA_964373885.1 uncultured bacterium
GACTGCTGCGCTGCCATCTGCGATGACTGCTGCGCTGCCGTCTGCGACGACTGCTGCGCTGCCGTCTGCGACGACTGCTTCGCTGCCGTCTACGATGACTGCTGCGCTGCCGTCTGCGACGACTGCTGCGCTGCCATTTAGGCCAGCGCCGCTTCCCTTGCGATTTAGCGAAACATCCGCAAGCGAGTCGAAAAATCCGCTATTCGCTCGGCGAAAGGTTTTCCAAAAATTCGGCCGTTCCGCCAAAAAACATGGCGGAGGACCAAGCTTCGGCGGGCTGCGAGAACTGCCTCAAGACAGCTGCTCGCCGCAGGGACATCGCCGGCGGAAAAATATGCAGATTCAAACCATTTTATTCGGATTATTATTCTTCAGTTTTTCGGTTTCGAATGTTTTTGCCCAAAATTCCGAATCCGAGGGAGCGTTTCTGGATGAAATTCAAAGGAGCGCGCTGGATTATTTTCTCACCGAGCGCGATCCGGAGACCGGGCTCATTCGGGACTGGGCGTGGAATGTGCCGGGTAAATCTCATGCGTCTGCAAGCGTCGCCGCAAGCGGTTTTGCCCTTACGGCGTATGGAGTGGGCGTGGAAAGGGGATGGCTGAATCGAGGGGAGGCGGAACAGCTTGTCCGGCGCGCGCTCCTTTTTTTAAAAGAGGGGGCCCCTCACGAGCATGGATTTTTTTATCATTTCCTCAGTATGGAAAAAGGCGAGCGTGCCGGAAAATCCGAAGTGTCGCCGATTGATACGACGCTTGCGGCCGCGGGCGTTTTGTTCGCGGCCGAATATTTTAAAAATGAGGAAATCAGCGCGCTTGCGCGCGGCATTTGGGAGCGTATCGATTGGGCCTGGATGTTAAACGGTGAAAAAACGTTTGCTCTGGCTTGGTCACCGGAGCGGAAATTTTACACGGCGCGCTGGTCCGGATTTGATGAATCGCTTTTGATGTATTTTCTGGCGCTCGGTTCTCCGACACATGCCATTCCGGAATCAAGCTGGAGCGCATTCCGCCGGCCGATTGGAAGTTACGGCCGTTTGTGTCTGATTCAATCCCCGCCGCTTTTTACGCATCAATATCCGCATGTTTGGATTGATTTTCGCCAAAAACACGACCAGTTCGCGGATTATTTCGAAAATTCAAAAAACGCCACACTGGCCCAGCGTCAGTGCGCCATCGATCAAAGCGGAACATTCAAATCCTACGGCCCCGATTCATGGGGCTTGACGGCAACCGAAGGGCCTTTCGGTTATAAGGCCTACGGCGCTCCTCCGGGCTGGGCGACCCATGACGGGACAGTGGCGCCTTCGGCTTGCGGTGCTTCCATTGTATTTACGCCCGAGGAATCCATCGCATGTTTAGACCATATTCGGAAAACCCATGGCGATAAACTTTGGGGGAAATACGGGTTTTCGGATTCTTTCAATATAGACCGGAATTTTTATTCCAAAAAAGTGTTTGCGATCAATCAGGGGCCGCTGCTTTTAATGATTGAAAATTACCGCAGCGGACTGGTTTGGAATGTGATGAATCGCATCCCCGAAATTAAAAGAGGGTTTAAACGCGCTGGTTTTCAGGAAGGGACTAAAAAACTGGTCTTGAGCGACCCCCCTGAAATCACCGCGCCTTTTTTTGAACAGCCGGTCCGTATCGACGGCGATTTAAGCGATTGGCCGAAGGAAATATCCGCGATCGGGCTCGACCTTTCTTATTTGGAATCAGGAACGGTTCAAAACTCAAATGATCTTGAAGGCGTGATTTATTTCGCATGGGATAAGCGTTTTCTTTATTTCGCCGCTCAAGTTCATGATGATTCGGTTGTTTTGCGGCGCTCAAACGGCGACATTTGGCGCGATGATTTGCTTGAACTTTTTATCGACCCGGCCGGCGACGGGCTTCTTTGGCAGTCTTCCTCCGATGTTCAATTGGGCTTTTGCGTCGATCCAAAAAATAAGAAAGCAAAAACATGGTCTTGGTTTCATTCACCGGGGGACCCGGCCCGGGAGGGAAATGTCCGGGCGCGCGGTTTTAGTGAGCAAGACCGCTACGTGATCGAAGGCGCTATCAGCTGGTCCTTTTTGGGAATAGTCCCGGAGGCGAAAAAAGAGATTCGAATGACCCCTTCTATTCATGATATGGATGAAGACTGGGGCGAGGGAAAATTGACCTGGTTTTTCCGCAGTAAAGACGGCGCCAATCGCTTTGAGCTCGGCCGCCTTGTGCTAGATTGATTTACCCCTAAAAATAACCCCTTAAAAATCTTGACAGGCTGCTTTTGCTCATATATACTCTATTAAGTTGATAGAGTAAATAGGATAATCTATGATCTCCAAGAAAACCAAATACGCCTTAAAGGCGCTTATTTTTTTGGCCCGGGAAGGGGCGGAAAAACCTGTTCTCATTTCCGAAATTGCGGATGAGGAAGGCATTCCCAAAAAATTTTTGGAATTCATTTTGCTTGAGCTAAAAAACAAAGGAATGCTTGAGAGCCGGAAGGGCAAAGGCGGGGGCTATTTGCTCGGTAAATCTCCTGAGCGGATTAAATTGGGGGAAGTGATGCGCGCACTGGATGGTCCGATCGCGCCGCTACCGTGCTTGAGCAAAACGGCATACAGAAAATGCGATGAGTGTGAGGATGAGAAAACCTGCGGCGTTCGGTTGATCATGAAAGAAGTTTATGAGGCCAATATCAAAATTTTGGACGGCACAAGTCTTGCGGACATTCTGGAGCGGACGGACCAAGAGCTTCAAAACACGCGAAAAATTTTAATGTACCACATATGATTATGCCAAAGTTGAGGAGTGCAGTGAGACATCGTCATTGCGAGGCAACGCTCCAAATGGTGCCGAAGCAATCTCAGAGATTGCTTCGCCTTCGCCTGCCTGCCGGCAGGCAGGCTCGCAATGACAGCGTCATCTTAGTGCTTTTTTTCCTATTATCGATCTCAACAAATTCATTTGTGTTTGCAAATACAAGCACCAAGATACGAGCGGCGCATTTTTCTACCGTGACCCATGCGCCCGCTCTTATTGCACGAGCAAGAGGACATTTTGAAGGGAAGTTCAAAGATAAAGCGGCGGTAGAATGGAAAATATTTAATGCAGGGCCGGAAGCAATCGAAGCGCTTTTTGCCAATGCGATCGACATCCTTTATGTCGGGCCGAATCCGGCGGTGAACGGGTTTGTGCGTTCCGAAGGAAAAGCGCTTCGTATTGTTGCAGGCGTGGCAAGCGGAGGAAGCTCTTTTGTGGTCCGCCCAGAAACGGGAATTCGCAAATTCGAAGACATTAGCGGGAAAAGAGTAAGCGCGCCGCAGGTAGGAAATAGTCAAGATGTTGCTTTGCGGCATTTAATGAAGGAAAAAGGCCTTACCACGAAAGATCAGGGCGGAGATGTGGAGTTATTTCATATGGCCGGAGGAGACCAATTAACGGCGATGGTGAAAGGTGAAGTGGATGCGATCTGGACGGTAGAGCCGTGGGTATCGCGTCTTGAAAGTGAGGCCAACGGAAAAATCCTTTTTGACGAAAAGGGACTTTGGCCGGACGGCCGGCACGCGACTGCGGTTTTGGCCGTGCGGAAAAAATTTATGGAGGAACATCCGGATTGGGTCAAACAGTGGGTCCGGGCGCATGCTGAAATGATCGATTGGATGAATCAAAATCGTGAAGAGGCCAAGCAATTGTTCAATGAAGAATTGAAACGTGAAACTGGGAAAGCCATTGCCGAAACCTATCTCAACCGGTCTTTTGAACGTGTTTTGTTCACATTTGATCCGATGGAGTCCTCAGTTTTAACATCCGCCGGACATGCGGAAGAGATCGGATTTCTCGGAAGAAAGAAAGTTGATTTAAACGGCCTTTACGATCTTTCTTTTTTGAATGCAGACCAAACATCCGGAGAACGTTCCTAAATGGACATCTCGATCGAAGGGGTACGCAAAGAATATCCGATTCAGCATGGAAAGCTGGTGGCGCTTGAAGAGACCTCGCTTAAAATTAAATCCGGAGAATTCGTTTGCTTCGTAGGGCCTTCAGGATGCGGCAAAACGACATTGCTCAATATGATCGCGGGGCTTGAGCCGCCCACCAAAGGCGTCATTCGAAAAAACGGGGAAGCAGTAACTGGGCCCGGAAGCGACCGCGTGGTTATTTTTCAGGAGGCCGCGCTGTTTCCGTGGCTTACCGTGATTCAAAACGTGGAATTCGGCCTCGTCAGGCGGATGGAAGCCAAAAAACGCCGCGAGATTGCGCAGACACTTCTTAATCTGGTGCATTTAAGCCGATTCGAAAAATCATTTGTGCACGAACTTTCCGGCGGAATGCGAAGCCGGGTGGCGATCGCCCGCGCGCTCGCTTTAAATCCGTCCGTTCTTTTGATGGATGAGCCGTTCGCAGCGCTGGATGCCCAGACGCGGGATCTCCTTCACGAAGAGCTTCAGGAGATTTGGCAGAAGTCGCGCCAGACCATTCTTTTTGTGACGCATAATGTTCGTGAAGCCGTGCGCTTGGGAGACCGCGTGCTGGTGTTCAGCGCGCGCCCCGGGCGGATTAAAAAAGAATTCGCCGTTGAAGTCCCGCATCCGCGCGACATCAATAGCGAAGCGGTTTTCATGTATGCTAAAAAAATTCAGGAAGAACTTCGGGAAGAAATCGAAAAAGTATTGAAAGAAGAGGTGGATCGTGATTGGACGCTTAAGAAAAGCCGGCTTTTACGTCCTGCTGGTGTTGATCTGGGAAGCGGTATCTAAGGCCGGCGTCTGGCCGCCTTATTTGTTCCCGTCTCCGGGCACCGTTTTGGAAACTTTGTTTGCGGGGTTTGGGGACAATTCTTTTTTGATGGGAACGGCCGTAAGCGTTCAAAGGATCCTGGTCGGGTATTTGATTTCTCTTGTGTTTGGGGTTTCGCTGGGGCTTTTGGTCGGGCGCTTCAAAATTTTGGACGAGACCGTAGGATCTCTCATGATAGGACTTCAAGTATTGCCGAGCATTTGCTGGCTCCCCCTCGCGATTCTTTGGTTCGGTCTGAATGAATGGGCCATTCAGTTTGTCGTCGTGATGGGGGCTTTGCTCTCCATTGCGGTGGCCACGGACGGCGGGATTAAAAATATTTCGCCGCTTTATGTCCGCGCGGCACAGACGATGGGCGTTAAAGGGATTGATCTTTATTTCCGCGTGATTTTCCCCGCCGCGCTTCCTTCGATTGTGACGGGAATGAAACTCGGGTGGTCGTTCGCCTGGCGCGCGCTGATGGCGGGGGAACTGATTTTCGTGAGCGCGGGACTTGGGAAATTGCTTCAGGTAGGCCGGGAACTCAACGATATGGCCCAAGTGATGGCAGTGATGCTGATCATTATGGCGGTTGGTCTTTTGTTTGACCGGCTCGTTTTCGCTGCCTTGGAACACCGCATCCGCCGCATGTGGGGCATGGCGTAAACGGTATTTTTTGATGGTATTTTTTGATTGCCCAAACCGGAAGTTTTCTATACAATTTTGGGGACACATAACTTAATTAAACATTTTCGTCATCAAAACGCAATTAAGTAATGTGTCCCCAAAACAAAATTAGATAGGAGCAGGATGAAAAATCAAGCTGCCGTTGGATTCATCATCGCCTTGGTGTTTTTTTCCGGATGTCTCATGCCTTGGAATATTCGCCGGGATGGAAAAGAATATCCCCGATATGATCAAGTCCTTGTCTACAACCGGCCCTATGATGTGACTTATTTAAGAACCCTTGAGGCGCTCAATAATATTTCCGGCTGGGTGTTGCAAGAAACGGATAAAGAGAAAGGGTTAATCGTTTTGCGCAACCGGGAGTACGGCCATGCTTTTGACAAAGATAAGCGGGTCGCCCGCGTCATTTTAAAACGTGTCAGCCGCGAGCAAACTTCCGTAGAACTCGACACCCCGTCGCAGCGTTTGGAGGAAGGGGGAGAGCTTCTGGAGTCTATTGACCGGATGATGGTCGCCACATCACCCCGAAAAGGAATTACCTCTTAAGGTTTCTCGTCGTTTCATCCGCCCCGCTCCGCTTGTTTTTTAGGAAATTATATGCCATCTACGATGACTACTTCAGTATGAACCTATGACAGACGCCATTCGCTTCAAAGGTGTCCGCACCCATAATTTGAAAAATCTAGACATTACCATTCCGCACCGGAAATTGGTGGTGGTCACGGGTGTGAGCGGATCCGGCAAATCGTCGCTTGCCTTTGACACGCTTTATGCGGAAGGGAGGCGGCGTTATGTGGAATCGCTTTCCGCTTACGCGCGCCAGTTTTTAGCGCGGATTGAGAAACCGGATTTTGACTTCGCGGACGGCATTTTGCCCGCGATCGCGATTGCATCAAAGAACATCATCACCAATGCCCGCTCGACGGTCGGAACACAAACCGAACTTCTGGATTACCTCCGGCTCCTTTTTGCCCGCATCGGAATTACCTGCTGCCTCTCTTGCGGTAAGGAAATCGAGGCCGATACGCCCCAGAGTATTTTTAAAAAATTAAATTCTATTTTTGCCCCCTCACCCCAACCCTCTCCCCTCAGGGGAGAGGAGAGGGTGAGGGGCGAGATGGTGATTGCCTTTGGCTTGACCGTTGGAAAACAACCGGCCAAATATGCCAAGGAGATGTTTGACGAGCTCGAACGTCAGGGATTTTTAAGCTTCCTGGTTTCAGGCAAGCTCGTGGATTTAAATTCGGCGCGAAAACTTCCCCCCAAATCTTTTTCCCAAATTCTGGTTGTCGCCGATCAATTGGAATGGACTTCCCGTACGAAAAGCCGGTTTTTTGACTCTCTTGAAAACGCGCTCCGTTTGGGCAAAGGGCTTGTTTCGATCGTGACGTTTGAAGACGGGCGGGCAGTGGAACGCAAATTTTCAAGCCGTTTTCATTGTGCCCAATGCGATTTGGATTATCGCCTGCCTTCTTCCAATACGTTTTCGTTCAACAGCCCCCTCGGCGCGTGCCCCGAATGCCAAGGATTCGGCCGTGTCATCACCATTGATTGGAATTTGGTGATCCCCAATGCGAATCTTTCCGTTGCCGAAGGCGTCATTGAGCCGTGGACGAAGCCGAGCGCTTCCTGGGAATGGAAACAACTGAAGGAATTCTGCCGCCGCAAGCGCATTTCCGTTCAAAAGCCCTTCCGGGAGCTTGCCAAAGAAGAGCAGCACTGGATGTTACACGGGCTCCAGGGGGATGACTATTTCAGCGTGTCCGATTTTTTTAAATATCTTGAGAAAAAAACCTACAAAATGCATGTGCGGATTTTTTTAAGCAAATACCGGGGCTTTGTGTTGTGTCCCAAATGTTCGGGGACGCGCCTGAAGCCGGAGGCCCTTGGGGTCAAAATCAACGGAGCCCATATCGCCCAATTGAGCGCGCTTGCGATCGAGCAGCTGATCGGATTTTTTAATTCGCTTTCGCTTTCGGAACATCAGATGAAAATTGCCGAGCCCCTTCTTCTTGAACTCAAGCGGCGCTTGAGTTTTTTATTCGATGTGGGGCTGGGTTATTTGACCTTGGACCGGCTGTCCCGGACGCTTTCGGGAGGGGAGGCACAGCGCATTCATTTGGCCGCGTCGCTGGGCTCCGCGTTGGTGGACACGCTTTATGTGCTGGATGAGCCGAGCGTCGGGCTTCATGAGCGGGACAGTGCGCTCCTGATCGGTCTTTTAGAGAAATTGCGCGGGCTCGGAAATACTGTGGTGGTGGTCGAGCACGACCGGAAAATGATTGAGGCGGCGGATGAGATCGTGGATTTGGGGCCGCTCGGCGGCGAGCGGGGCGGGATGGTCACGTTTCAAGGGCCTTTCCGCGAGCTTATGTCGGCCCAGGATTCATTTACGGCCAAGTATTTTCGAAAAGATTTTGTGATTGAGCGCCACTGGCTGAAAGATGGAATTCCCGAAAATGGCGCAAAAGCCGCCGCCAAAATCAAAATCAAAGGCGCGGCCGTTCATAATTTAAAGCATATTTCCGTTGAAATTCCCCTGCATCAATTGGTGGTGGTGACTGGCGTTTCCGGCTCCGGTAAAAGCTCTTTGATTTATGACGTGCTTTACAACAATTATCTTCGGTATCGCGGCCGGCCCGTGCAGGACGCGGGTCCCGTGGAAAAAATTACCGGGTGGGAAAAGGTGCGGGACGTCGCGCTGATTGACCAATCCCAGATCGGCCGCACCCCCCGTTCCAATCCCGTCACTTATATTCAGGTGTTCGATCAGATCCGCAAGGCGTTTGCGTCAACGCCGGAGGCAAGGATGCGCGGCCTTCACCCCGGGTCTTTTTCATTCAACGTGCCGGGCGGGCGCTGTGACGTTTGCGAGGGGGACGGGGTGAAGACGGTGGAGATGCATTTTTTGGCCGATGTGCATGTGACCTGCGACGCCTGCCACGGGACCCGCTTTCAGAATCATGTCCTCGAAGTGAAGTACCGCGGAAAAAGTATTTATGAGGTGCTTGAGTTGACGGTGGCGGAAGCGATTGAGTTTTTTGCCGACAAGCCGAAAATCAGCGGGAAACTTTCCGTTTTAAATCAAGTGGGTTTGGGGTATTTGCGGCTGGGGCAGTCGGCCACGACCCTTTCGGGCGGCGAGGCCCAGCGCCTGAAGCTCGCGTTTGAGATCGCGCGCTTGAGCGGGGAAAATTTGCTTTACCTTTTTGACGAGCCCACCACGGGGCTCCATTATTATGACATTGCCGCGCTTCTTTCCGCTTTCGAGATTTTGCTTGCGCGCGGGCACTCGATTTGCGTGATTGAACATAATATGGAGGTGATCAAGTGCGCGGATTATTGCATTGATTTGGGACCCGAAGGCGGCGACCGGGGAGGCGAGGTGGTTTACGAAGGGCCGCTCGCCGGACTTGTCAGAAAAGAAGATTCCCATACCGGCCGATGCCTTCAGGAATATTTGAGTTCTCGGGAAGTTTTCCCTATGGCCAATTGACTTCGGCTTTTTTAGAGGGTATTACTTAAATAAGGTGTCCTATGTTGAATCGAAGAAGTGGAAAAGTTAGACATGGGGCGTTCAGAGAATGGATGATCTTGGTTTGTTTCGCTTTTGTCTCATTTCTGAATGTTTCCGCCATTGACCAGAGGGATCCGATTAAAGAGACTCAAACTACCCCCGTACTTGTTACCGACGAGTTGTTAAACCGGGAAGGTGGTGAACCCGGGCCCGCTTCTCCTTCTTTTAAGTTGAAGGATTCAGCCGACTTTTTTTCCCGTGAACCTTATGGCCCGGAGGAGGAGTCAGCAGAGATAAAGGGAGAAGAATCGGAGGAACCGGAGGAATTTGGGGAAGACTGGCTTTTTTGGGAGAAGGATGAGGAGAATTCAGAGGATTCTGACTTGATACCCCTCGAAGAAGAATAAGCTTGAGTGAACCCCCCTTTTAGCCGATTTTCTTTACGTATTCTTTACGTGTTGGTACGGCCCTTGCCTTGACAATAGGGATATTAAGCTGTATTCTTTTAAAGACAGTTAAAAAATACAAATAGATCAATCGTAAGTCGTTGCCACGCTTATAACTACAAGCTCGGAGAAGATGTCCAAATCTTCACGAGCGGTAGTTGGCTCGGTCAGCGACAACTAAAGAAGGTTTGGTGTGCCATGAGTAATTATTACCGCCGCCTGAAAATGCATTATCTCAATTATCGGGCGAGGATTTTGATCATTTTTGCGGTTCTTGTTTTGATCGTTCTTGCCATTTGGGGCCTCTCCTCGCTTGAGTCCTATTACCGCAACATCACGCTGGCCACCATGCCCATTCAGATGCTTTTTGCCGCCGTGAATGCCGTGATTTTCGTCTATTTATATATGTCGGTTTTCCGGGGCGGATTTGCAAAACTGGACCAAAAGATGGTGAAGGCCAGTGATGTGAGTGTAAAACTTTCGGATGTGGTGGGAATTGATGAAGCCAAGGAAGAAGCTTGGGAAGTTATCCAGCTCATTAAAGACCACGCGCGGCTTAAAAAAATAGGCGGGAAAATTCTGAGGGGCATTTTGATGGTGGGGCCTCCGGGCTGCGGAAAAACGTATTTGGCGAAGGCGATCGCCACCGAAGCGGGGATGCCGTTTCTTCCGATGTCGGCCAGTGAATTTGTGGAAATTTTTGTGGGGGTCGGCGCTTCACGGGTGCGCAAATTATTCAAAAAAGCGCGCTCCCTTGCCTATGGATTCGGCGGCTGCATTATCTTTGTGGACGAGTTGGACGCCATGGGCCGTAACCGCGTGTTTAATCAATTCGGCGGCGGATCCGAAACTAATTCGACCTTAAACCAATTGCTTGTGGAAATGGACGGCCTAAGTTCTCAGGAGCAGAGTGTCATTGTGATCGGGGCTACCAACGCGGCGGAAGATTCTCTGGATCCGGCGCTCCTTCGTCCGGGGCGCTTTGACCGGAAAATTTACATTACGCGGCCGGGACTTGAGGCAAGAGAAAAATTGTTTCAATATTATTTGGGTAAAGTGAAGCACGATGCCTCGATTGACGTGGGGCACTTGGCCCGCAAGGCGATCGGAAGGTCTCCTGCTGAGATTGAAAACATCATCAAAGAGTCGGCCTTGATTGCTACCCGAAATGGAAAAGACGTCATCTCCTACAAAGAGATTACCGAAGCGATCGAGCGAATTGAGCTCGGCGTGAAAAACAAAATCAAAATGAATGAGCGCGAACGGACGATGGTGGCTTATCACGAGACGGGGCATTTGATGGCCACTTATTTGCTGCATCCCCGCGATGATGTATTTAAGGCCTCTATTATTCCGAGAAAAACAAGTCTTGGCGTGGTGCATCCGACGCCGAGAGAGGAATGGTTCACTTTTGACCGTGAGACACTTATGGCTGAAATCAAAACCTGCGTGGCTAGTTATGTGGCGGAGAAAATTAAATTCGGAACGACCACAAGCGGTGTTTCCATAGATTTTAAGATGGCGATGAACATTGCCCACCGGATGGTTTGGCGCTACGGAATGGGCGGCTCTGATTTTGTGGGGGATTATACCTCGATTCCGGAATCCGAGCTTTCAGACTCTGTCAAACAGAAACTCAACGAAGACACCAATAAAATTCTCAGAGAGTGTATTAAAGATGTCGAAGAGCTTCTCACAAAAGAGAAGGTCATTTTCGAGCGTTTTGCCCATGAACTTTTGACGCGCAGTGAGCTGGAATATGATGAGATTGAAGCCATTTTTGCTGAGTATGGAAAATCGAATCCAAGAGTGTTCGGACGTTTTAACGGAAAACCGCAGAGCCCGGATGAATCGGGGTCCGGAGGGACTCCGCCGGACAAGACTTGAGCCATGCGATTTCAAACGATATTCAGACAAATCACAGTTTGCGCCTGCGCAGTGTTTTTGATTGTCTCATCCGCCTGCGGCCGCGCCACTTATCCCAAGGAGAAGGTGGCGGCGGGCATTAAAGAAATCTGCGAAAAAGAGTACAACGTTCAAAACGTTGAAGTGAAATTCAACGGCAAAACGATCGGCGTGTTCCTGCCGCTTAAAAAGCTTTTCACCAGCGACATTAAAAAGGCCCTTCTTTCGGGAAACGCCGCTAATTTTCAATCTCTTTTCGAACCGTCTCCTGAGGCGATGGAACAGGTGGAAGATGTGTTTTTCGCCATTTCCCGCGTGTTGTTAAGCTCCGATGAGGAAATCAGTTTTTATGTGCTGGAGGCGACGGATGTCGAATCAACGGGGCTTCAGTTGGTGTTGACCGGTTATGTACCTGATGTCAGGCGGGTGCGTTTGTGGGATATCTCGCGTTCCGAATATCGCAAGCGCGTCCTCCACGAATTAAAGCACAATCGCGCCGTCATTTGGCACAAAACCATCCGCCGGATGTTCCAAAAAGCGCCGACTTCAAATGCGGAGGAATTGGCAGAACTTTATTTTGCCGCCCCGCCGGAGCTGGAATCAGTTTCTTCTCTTTTTCATAACTTTTTGACGACCCTGGAACAAAAACAAAATCTGAACGTGGAAATCGAAGATATTCGAAGCCATGCGTTGGGGGAAAACCAGGCGCTGGTCTATGCCAAATTAAAAGAAACGTACGAGTCAAACCCCCTCACTTCGAAAAGTGATTTTCTTTACCCGTCAGGTGCAGAGCTGGAATATATTTTTGCGTTAACACCAATGAATGACCAATTCAAAATCGCGCGCGTGATCCCGCTCGTCTTTTTGGATGAAAACGGTCAGGTGAAGAGAACTGCTTTCCCGCCCGAGCTCGGCCTTGAAGAAAATCTGGCGAGCTGGCCCAGTGATTTTGATGTCGAAGACATTCAGCTCGGTGAATTTCTCGCGCGCCAGCTTAATCGGCGTGTCCAGGAACTTTTGGTGTCCGATGAGCGGGTGCGCCATACGCTGTCCCAGGCCCGTTTCAATTTCGCTTATTACCACAGGCCGGAAGATTTGCAAGAAGCGTCAAAACCCTATTTTGCGTTTCATTTTGACTTTCAGTCCAAGGGTGTGAAAAACGGCCTTCAGAGCGCAGAACAAGCGGTGCAGGATGAGGACATTCTTTACGTTTTAAATTTGGCGCTCCGCGAATTTGTCGATTTGGCGCGAAGCTACCGCTTCGATGAATACGGCCATTTTGATCTTATTTCCGACACCGCCGGACTTTCTTACCGGTTGCTTCTCAAAGTAGAGAATTTAGAATTGTTCAGAAAAAGGAAAATGGACATTTCCGGCTTGCTCCAGGCCCCGTTTACCTCCGCTCCGCATTCTCTTTTTTAACTGCCCTTAAAACCTTAGGTTACCATCACGGCATTTGCTTGAAAGCAGGTCCCTGTTATGATATCATTTCTCATTTATTAGCACTTTAAGGTTTAGAGTGCTAACAGCACCAAATCCAACGATTTGGTACGTCGCTTGACAAACTTGACGTTTGTCTAAGCGAACGAGAAGTCTATGAATATACTAAGAGAACGCCAAAAAGAATTGCTTGGGATGATTGTGGATACGTATGTGGAAACGGTCAACCCTGTGGGTTCGGGGACCATCGCAAAACGTTTCCGCAAAGCGCTTTCTCCGGCCACCATCCGCAATGAGATGCACGGCCTTGAGGAGAGGGAGTTTATTACCCATCCGCATACTTCCGCCGGCCGTATTCCCACGGACAAAGGGTATCGCTATTATGTGGATCACTTAATGCCGGCACCGAGGGTTACTTCCCGCGAAACCGCATTCATTTTAAACGAGTACCGCAAGCGTATGGACAACATGGAAACGTTGATTGAGCGGACGTCCAGGATTCTTTCCACCCTTTCCGAGCAGGCGGGGTTTATCGTGTTTCCTTCGTTTGAGGAATCTGTTTTGAAGCGTTTGGAAATTACGCCTTTGGGGTCCCACCATCTTTTGGTGGTATGGGTGACGCGCAATGGTTTTATTCAGGACCGCGTCATCGACATGAAAGAGGAAATTCCGGAAGAAGAACTTGCCCGCTTGAATTCGTTTTTGAATCAGGAATTGAGCGGCCTTGTGTTAAGTGAGATCAAACCGCGCCTGTCCGCTAAATTAAAGACAGCAAAGGACTCTTTAAGATCACTGTATGAAACGGCTGTATCGATTGTTTCAGCGGGATTTCCCCAAGCCGCGCAAAAGAAACTTTCAATCGAAGGATCGGGGAATATTTTACAACAGCCTGAATTTCAGGACTGGGACAAGTCCAAGCGTTTGTTTCGGACGCTTGAGGCAAAGTCATCTCTTTTGAATGTGATCGAATCCGGCCCAAACACCGGCCGGGTGACCATTCACATCGGTATCGAACATCAATGCCAGGATCTTTGGGATTGTTCCGTGATTACGGCACAATATTTTGTCGACGATCGCAAGCTCGGGGTGCTCGGCATACTGGGCCCCCGCCGCATGCCGTACGGACGGGTGGTTTCGCTGGTCGATTATGTGTCGCGCTGTTTTGGAGAAGCGCTGGAGCAATGGTTATGAATGTGAGTTCAATGGATGAATCGGCAAGGCAAAAAGACGAAGAAACCGAAAAGCAATCACAAGATATGCTGTCGGAGGGGGGTGCCAGGCAGCCGGAAAAGGTTTGTCTAAGCCGAGAGGAATACGAAGCGCTTGTAAAAAAGTCAAAAGAATTTGAAAGTCTTCAGGACCGTTTGCTCCGTTCCGCAGCCGATTTTGATAATGCCAAGAAGCGTCTTGTCAAAGAGCGCGAAGATTTTTTAAAGTTCGCGCTTGAAGATGTCCTCCGCGAGCTCATCCCCATTTTGGACAATTTGGAACGTGCGCTCGCCCACGCGGCGGGGGAAGACGAAAAAGCGAAATCGATACGCGACGGTTTTTCCCTCATTCACAAGCAACTTTCGGACATGCTTTGCGAACGCGGTTTAAAGCGCCTCGCGTCTGTGGGAAAACTGTTTGATCCGCATCGCGAAGAGGCGGTGGGGCATATTGTTTCCGAGCATAAGCCGGAAGGAACAATTTTGGAAGAGATGGTTCCCGGTTATGAGCTGAATGGAAAATTAATCCGGCCGGCGCAGGTGAAAATTTCCACAAAAAAGAAAACGAATTTGGGTGAAAAAGAGGAAGAAATCACTTAAATGGCCTCCAGCACCCACAAACGCGATTATTATGAGGTCCTCGGCGTTTCAAAAAGCGCTGCGGAGGACGAGATCAAGAAGGCGTATCGCAAACTCGCCTTAAAGTATCATCCGGACCGGAACAAAGGAGACAAACAGGCCGAGGAACGCTTCAAGGAAGCGGCAGAAGCGTATGCCATTTTGAGCGACCGCGAGAAGCGGGCCCAGTACGATCAGTTTGGCCATTCGCTCGGCGGAGCCGGCTTTCAGGGGTTTGAGGGTTTTGAACAATCCTTCCGCGGGTTTGGGGATATTTTTGGAGATTTGTTTGAAGATTTTTTCGGAGCTCAAACGGGCGGATCCGGCCGCTCGGCGGGACGGAGTTCCAGGGGCGCTGATTTGGAGTATTCGGTTGCGCTCACATTGGAGGAAGCGGCACAAGGGAAAAATATCACCATCGAATTTCCGCGCAGGGAGCATTGCGAGATCTGCCACGGGAGCGGTGCCGAGCCGGGGAGCAAAAAAACCACTTGCTCCGAATGCGGCGGCCGCGGAGAGGTGAGGATGTCGCAAGGGTTTTTTACCTTGCGCCGGACTTGCCCCAGGTGTCATGGAGAAGGCGAGCAAATTTCGAAGCCCTGCACCGCTTGCCGCGGCAGCGGAGTGGTGCGTAAGACCAGAAAACTTTCGGTAAAAATTCCTGCCGGTATTGATGATGACTCACGCCTTAAAGTTGCGGGAGAAGGGGAAGCAGGTGACCGCGGCGGAGCCCGCGGTAATTTGTACGTCCATGTGTCGCTCAAGCGGCATCCGGTTTTTGAACGCTCCGGAAAAGACGTCTTGCTGGTGGCCAAAATCGGGATGCATGAAGCGGCGCTCGGCACGGAAGTGGAAGTGCCGACTTTGGACGGCAAAGTGCGCTTGAAGATTCCGACCGGAACCCAACCAGGGAATGTACTACGGCTTAAAGGGAAAGGGTTTCCGGATCTTTCGGGCTACGGGCCTGGGGACCAGCTGGTGAAAATTGATGTAGAAATTCCGGAGCATTTGTCTGCGGCTGAGAAAAAACTTCTCGAGGAATACGCCAAGCTGAGAAACGGCGCAAGCCGCAAGAAAAAATTTTTCTAAGGGGCTCGGTGTGGTGAGCCAAAAGCACGTTCAGATCGCACCTTTTGTGATCTCCTCCGGTCCGAAACCCGTTTCCGGAGTTCAAAAGACTATTTTCTTCTCCCTCTTTCTTTTGATTCCCGGCGGTCTCTTGAGCGCCGGATGGTTTTTATTTTCTCTGACCCCTCCCGTTCCTTCTTCTCCTTTCCCTATCGAAATCGAGCGTTTTTCAGGCCCCGTCGAGGTGTACTCCCACGCGACAAAGCAATGGCGGCTCCTGACGCGCAAATTGCGCAAGGGAATCATTTTTAAATTTCAGGACAAGGTAAGAACGGGAAAAGAAGCGGATATTGATTTTGAAGTTGCGGGTATGTTCCGCTACCGGCTGAAGGAAGATTCCGAACTCGAGATTCGAAGAAGCGAGCATGGCCAAACGGCTTTGAAACTTGAAAGAGGGCTCGTGCTCGGCGAAACCACAAGCGATGGAAAAGGGGAAATGCTTCAAGTGGAAACCGATCCATTTATTCTTCGTTTTCGGGAAGCGGCGTTTATGGTGCGCGCCATTGATGCCGAGCACGCTTCTTTGGATGTGCTGGAAGGGACGGTGGATGCGATTAACTCTAATGCTTCAAAAACGATTTCCGTGGGGTCATTTCAGCATGTGACGGTAACTCAAGGCGCAGCGAATTCTTTCCGCGCGGATCCGATCAGCCTCCAGGATTGGAAAGCGTTGAATGAGATCCGCGACATTAGGGTTGCTTCGATGCCGGAGGAAAGAGAGCAGGTGAATTTGAGAAAAGCAGCCGGCGGCCTCTTTCGATACGTGTTTGACGAAGGGGCATTTTATACGCCTAATTTTGGGTTTGCAAAGCGCCGTTTTTACCGGGACAAGAAAACAAATTTCGTGGCGCTCCGAATCGACTACGATGTGTTTCCACAAGGTTCTTATTCGGGGATGTATCTTAAAACGCGCGATCTGGACCTTTCAAAATTCAAGCGTTTCAGCTTTCGATTGAAAGGAGATTCCAGAAAGCCGGTTCCGAATGAAATGCGGATCGAATTCAAAAATAGGCGCGCTATTCTTTTTGGTTTTGCAGCCCGGCCAAAATCTGACGGGGAGGATTTATACGCTTTTGAGTTGAAAGCTGCAAAACCTACGCCCATCTCCGAAATCGCATTTGTGTTTGAACATCAGAAAGTCGGCCCGTTTCGTTTGAGCGGTGCCGTCTTGATCGAAGACCTGACGCTCGAATGAAAGACGAACATCATTCAATTTCTCATTGGCTTTTTTTAAGATGTCTTGGGCTCATTTATTTTGCCGCTTTTGTGTCGCTCGGGATGCAGGTGCTCGGCCTGATCGGTTCAAACGGTATTCTGCCCGCCGGCGCGTTTCTTTCCGAAGCGCATAAACAGTTCGGCCCGGCCGGTTTTTGGCTGCTGCCCACTTTAGTTTGGATCAGCTCGAGCGATTTTTTTCTTCAGACGTTGTGCTGGGGCGGGGCGTTTTTATCGGTGGTTTTAATCACCGGAATTTTTGAAGCGCCGGTTTTGTTTCTGCTCTGGCTTTTTTATTTGTCGCTTGCGGTCGTCTCGCGCGAATTTTTGGGGTATCAATGGGATATTTTGTTGCTTGAAACCGGCTTCCTCTCGATGTTCTCAGCGCGGTTTTTTCGAAAGCGACTTCTTTCTTTGGGTTCAGAACCGCCCAAATTTATTTTATGGCTTTTTTACTGGCTGCTTTTTCGCCTGGTTTTTTCCTCCGGCGCCGTGAAACTCTCAAGCGGCGATCCGACGTGGTGGAATTTGACCGCGCTTAACTATCATTACGAAACCCAGCCGCTTCCCACGTGGGCTGCTTGGTATGCCCATCATTTGCCCGAATGGGCTCAGAAATTTTCCGTGGTGTGTATGTTTGCAGGGGAGCTTTTGATCCCTTTTTTTATTTTTGCGCCCGGCCGTCTAAAATTGATCGCCTTTTTCGGCATTACGGTATTCCAGCTGTTGATCGTGGCGACAGGCAATTACTGCTTTTTTAATTTCCTTGCGATCGCGCTTTGTCTTTTTCTCATTGACGATTCCGTGTGGTTCGGGTGGTTTAAAGTATGTCATTCTGAGAAGTCCCATAGGGACAACGAAGAATCTAAGACCTTAGATCCTTCGTTGCCGTCTACGACGACTGCTTCGCTGCATTCGGCAACTCAGGATGACACAGATTGGAAATGGCCCGCATGGGTGATTTATTCGGTATCCGGTCTTTTGTTGATGCTCTCTACCATGCAATTTACGTGGGCGTTTCGCGTGCGCGTGAATTGGCCGATGCCGCTTACGGTGCTGGACCGCATCTTCGAACCATTTCGATTGGCCAATCCTTACGGGCTTTTCGCGGTGATGACGATTTCCCGCCCTGAAATTATCATCGAGGGTTCAAACAATAAAGAATACTGGTATGCTTACGAATTCAAATACAAGCCGGGAGATTTAAAGCGCCGGCCCCGCTTCAATATTCCGCATCAGCCGCGGCTCGATTGGCAGATGTGGTTTGCAGCGCTGGGAGACTATCGCTATCAGCCGTGGTTTGGAAGTTTTCTTTTACGGCTTCTCCAAGGGTCGCCGGAGGTCCTGAGGCTTTTGGAGTATAATCCTTTTCCCGGGCGTCCGCCGCGCTACATTCGCGCGGTAGTCTACGATTATCATTTCAGCGATTTTGAAACGAAGCGGACAAAAGGCGAGTGGTGGCGGAGGAATGTCAAAGGACTTTATGCGCCCGTTGCGAGTTTAAAAGAGTCATCTTGACCATCTTATCGCGTGCGTGATAAACTCGGAAAGTTCCATGACAAAAAAATACAAAGTATCGGTTCTGGGCGACGGCGGCTGGGGGACGGCGCTTGCCTTTTTGAACGCGCGCCGTGGAAATGAAACGGTTCTTTGGAGCGCTTTTCCCGAGTACGCAAAGGTCCTCGATCAAAAAAGGGAAAACGAGAAATTCCTTCCCGGGTTTAGTATTCCCAAGTCCATTAAGATTTCTTCCGATATCAACGAAGCGGTCAACGCTTCGGACATCGTGGTGCTTGCCATTCCTTCCCAATTTCTGCGAAATGTCTTGTTTAAGCTGAAAGATTTAAACCCCAAGGATAAAATTTTTGTCAGTGTGGCCAAAGGAATCGAAGCCAAAACGCTGGCGCGGCCCTCCGAAATTATTTCTTCCGTGCTCGGCAAAGTGAAACTGGTCGTGCTGTCAGGCCCCTCCCATGCCGAAGAAGTGGCCCGCAATCTTCCCACGTTGGTTGTCGTCGGTTCGGCGGATGCATCCGCTTCGGAAACCATTCAGGAAGCGTTCCGGGACCCGCGGTTTCGCATTTACGTTCAAAACGACGTTGTAGGGCTTGAACTGGCGGGCTCGCTTAAAAATGTGATTGCGATCGCGGCCGGTTTGTGCGACGGGCTCGGCTTTGGTTCCAACACGAAAGCCGCTGTCTTGACGCGCGGACTTTTGGAAATGACACAGCTCGGCGTGCGCATGGGCGCAAACCCAAATACTTTTTTTGGTCTTGCGGGCGTCGGCGATTTGATTACCACTTGTTTTTCTGAATTCGGCCGTAATCTTCGCGTGGGCCGCGAATTGGGACAGGGAAAGAAGCTGAAAGAAATTCTGGCCGGGATGGCCATGGTGGCCGAAGGCGTGGAAACGACGCGCAGCGCTTATCAGCTTGCCGAGAAATACGGGGTGACGGCCGCGATCATTCGAGAGCTTTATCGGATTCTTTTTGAAAACAAAGACCCGAAAAAAGCCCTTGAAGATTTGATGAGCCGCGAAGCCCATGAAGAGATGAAGCAGTATTGAATCCGGGACGTAGCGCAGCCTGGTAGCGCACACGCTTGGGGTGCGTGTGGTCGCGGGTTCAAATCCCGCCGTCCCGAATCTACCTTAATTTAATTTTTCATCAGAAGATTCGGGCAGTACTTGATGTCGAGCTATCGACATCAAGTGCCGTCCCGATACCCGCTTATTTTCCTCATCATGCCATCTGCTACGTAATTTGCTACTCAAATTATGGAAGGATGTGGATTTTCGCCGTAATCAGATCATCATTCAAAATCGTCCCGACTGGACCACCAAAAGCCGTAAATCGCTCGTCATTCCCCTGCATCCGGCGACGCATGAAATTAGGAAAGTCCATTACGAAGTTGAATTTCTTGAGCGGCAAAATGATCGAAAATAAAGAAAAGCCATGAGCTGATTCGGCGTTTCAAACGCTCAGGATTTGAATATAAAATGTCGGCTAGCTTTGATTCATTGAGGTCGCAAAGTATGCAGACCGTGACATTCGCGAAAAACGCTTCTCCGCCGCGCCTGTGCCAAATGAGGTCATTTTGATTGGTTAACCAACAAGATCGATTTATCATAGTTATGTTGGTTAACTAAAAGGAAGCCTATGGGTACCCTGGATGGAATTCTGAAAGAAGAGCTGGAGCGATTGGTTGCTGCCGAAAAAAGCTACCTTCGCGAGATTAAAAAACTCCCGAAAGGCAGTATCCAAGTCAAACGTATCAAGAAAATTGCCTATCCTTACTTGGCCGTTCGACAGGGGAAAAAGGTTGTTTCCGAATATTTAGGCCATCGTTCAGAGCGTGAACTTGAAGAGTTAAAGCAAGCGATTGCTCAAAGGAAGAAGTATGAAGGGCACTTAAGAGAGGTGAAACGCAACATCAAGCGCATTTCGAGAATGACCCGTGGAAAAAGAAGAAAAACAATTTAAAATCCTTCCGGCAATCCTCAAAGAGTTTCATTCTGCCGGTATTTTACAGGAGATGATGCTGATCGGAAGCTGGTGCCTGCATTTTTACAGGTTTGAGTTTGAAAATCATGATGACATGCCGGCCTAATTTCCTTACCAGTTACCCACGGATCATTTCCCATGAAAATCTTCATGTCAGAGTGCCGGAACCCGCTGCTTTTGCATTGCACAAACTGATCATCAGTACCCGAAGGTTAAACAAAGAGAAAGCCGGGAAAGATTTAGAAATGGCGGTTGGTCTCTTGGAGTTTCTTTATAAGAAACCCAGTGAAGTTGGGCGCATTAAGTCTATTTTAAGGGCCATTCCTAAGAAGTGGCTCGAGACGATTCTGCCGGTTTCCGAAAAACATTTCCCGGAACTGAACGAAACGGCTAAAGACTTTTAAGTGGAGTTCGCGGGTTTCCCATCTCGCAGAATCGCCGAACTCGGACATCGCAACGGCGGATTGCGATGCCGAGCAGTCCTCAACCTCCGGGTTTGGGGCAAAAGGCGGCATTCGAGGATTGACCCGGACCCTTTCAAAAACCCTCTTTTCATTCCTTGAAATACGAGTATAATAGGTTCAAATTTCAAGGATGCTAAAATGCTTATCGAGCGCCCCGATCTAACCGCCAAACTAAGTTCGGCAGTTCGCCGAAGCCGGATTGTCGCCCTGTTGGGTCCAAGACAATGCGGAAAAACCACGCTCGCGAAAAGCTTTTTAAAAAACTACAATCGAAAAACAGTCTATTACGACCTCGAAAGCTCCGAAGATTCAGCCCTTTTAAAAAATCCTCAGACGGTATTAGGCGCGGGTATTGGACTGGTGATTATTGATGAAATTCAACGCCAGCCCGGTTTATTTCCTGTTTTGCGTGTTCTTGTCGATCGAAAGCCTCTTCCCGCTAAATTTCTGATTTTGGGCAGTGCGTCTCCGGAACTCATTCGAAAATCGTCGGAGTCGCTCGCCGGGCGCATTGAATTTATCGAGATGAACGGTTTTTCGCTTGATGAGGTGGGAGGGGCAAAGCGAGATGCTTTGTGGCTGCGAGGCGGCATGCCGGAATCTTTTTTATCCCGGTCTCTGCGCGATAGCCAGGTTTGGCGTGAAAACTTTATTCGGACCTTTGTTGAAAGAGATGTGCCGCAAATGGGGTTTCAATTTCCATCAACGTCGGTCCGCCGATTTTGGCAAATGATTGCACATGTCCATGGCCAAATCTGGAACGGTTCTCAAATCGGGGCCTCTCTTGGCGTAGCTCACACAACAGCTCGCCGCTATCTGGATTTACTCACCGGCGCTTATATTTTGCGGCAGCTTCAGCCTTGGTATGAGAATACAGGGAAAAGATTAGTCAAATCTCCAAAAATTTATTTCAGGGACAGCGGCTTGCTGCATCAGTTTCTTAAAATCAGCTCTATGCGTGATTTGCTGGCCCATCCCAAACTCGGTTTCTCATGGGAAGGCTTTGCGATGGAGCAAGTTTTGGCCCGGTTCGGAGAACAGGATAGCTTCTTTTGGGCGACACATGCAGGAGCAGAGCTTGATCTGTTGTTCATGAGACATGGGAAAAGATGGGGCTTTGAGTTCAAATTCACAGAAAGCCCCGAGATTACAAAGTCGATGCGTATTGCGCTTCATGATTTAAAACTAGAACGACTTTACATTATCTATCCCGGCGACAAATCTGTGCAACTCGATAAAAAAATAGAGCTGGTCGGCCTAAATAATTTCAACAGGATCAAACTTTAGTTTGGGCAGCGGCGGTTTGATATAAGAGAGGTTGATAAATGGGTAAGGCAGCAGCGCCAAAAACACAATCGAAAACGATATAACCTTAACCAAAACAATGACCCAGACCAACTCAAAGTGCAAACTTAAATTGTTCAATTATGTCCACTAAGGTCTGATGACGTACAATTTTCGCCGTAATCAGATCATCATTCAAAATCGTCCCGACTGGACCACCAAAAGCCGTAAGCCGCGCGTCATTCCCATGCATCCGGCGACGCATGAAATTTTGTCGTCGTTATCAAAAGATCACGAATATGTTTTCTCCACAAGAGAGGGCGAGACGATTGATAGCTACATCCGACAGGAAATTGACCGTTACGCGAAAAAAGCGAAAGTGCATGCCAGCGTGAAAATGTTCCGCCTCCACCTTCGCAAGCAATTTGGTAATGAGCGGCGTGGACATTTATGCGGTTTCGAAGCTTCTAGGCCACCATGACGTTAAGATCACCGAAAAGCATTATGCGCATCTCACTCCAAATTTCCTCGGTCAATCTATTGCTCGATTAACTTCTCCCG
>CAYJWM010000023.1:0-21641 GCA_964373885.1 uncultured bacterium
TGAGCCCGGATGGATTCGAACCATCGACACCTGCCTTAAAAGGGCAGTGCTCTGCCAGACTGAGCTACGGGCCCAGAACTCATTTAGACCTCTTTAATCTCATGCTCTTTTTTGGCAAGCACTTCGTCGATGAGCTTGATAAATTTATCCGTGAGGTCCTGGATTTTTTTCTGATTGGCTTTTGAAACATCCTCGCCGATGGTCTTCGCTTTTTCAAGCTTCCGGATCGCCTCATTGGCCTCATGGCGGATATTGCGGATGGACACACGGCCTTCTTCGGCGTGTCGGCGGATCAATTTGTCAAGTTCCGCACGCCGCTCTTGAGTAAGCGCCGGCATTTTAATCCGAATGAGCTTCCCGTCATTATTGGGTACAAGTCCCAAGCCGGAAGTGGAAATCGCCTTCTCAATCGCCGAAAGCGCCGAAACATCCCACGGTTGAATCACTATCGTTTTGGTATCAGGCGTCGCAAGGGACGCCATTCCTTTAAGCGGCGTCATATTACCGTAATAATCAACACGAATTCCTTCCACCAGCGCAATCGAAGCGCGGCCGGTGTGCAAACTTTGAAATTCATGCTTGGTGGCATCCAACGCTTTTTGCATGCGGTGTTCCGCATCCGTCAAAATGGATTTTGCCGGATCAATGGTCTGTGTCATAATAACTCCATGGAGATCCTTCGGCCGATGGCCTCAGGATGACACGCCACAAAACAGGCGTGTCAACTGACTTTGGTTCCTATCTTATCCCCCAGCACGACCCGCTTGATATTGCCCGAGCGCATGAGGTTAAACACAATAATCGGAAGATGATTGTCCATACACAGCGAAATCGCGGCCGCATCCATCACCTGAAGCCGCTTTTTCAAAACATCAAGATAACGAAGCTCGCCAAACTTTTTGGCGGACCGGTCTTTTTGGGGATCGCTTGAGTAAACGCCGTCTACTTTGGTCGCCTTTAAAATGACGTCCGCGCCGACTTCAATGGCCCTTAAAGCGGCTGCCGTATCCGTGGTAAAGTAAGGGTTTCCCGTGCCGGCCGCGAAAATCACGACGCGGCCCTTTTCCAAATGCCGGATCGCCCGGCGGCGGATATATGGCTCGGCCAGCCGCTCGACTTCAATTGCGGTCTGGACGCGCGTGTAAACGCCTTCCTGCTCCAGCGCGCTTTGGAGCACAAGCGAATTGATCATCGTGGCCAGCATGCCGATGTAATCAGCCGTGACACGCTCCATTCCTTCTTCGGCGGCTTGAAGCCCGCGAAAAATATTGCCGCCCCCGATCACACAAGCAACATCCACCCCGAGCTCTTTAATTTCTTTGATTTGTCTTGCGATGGATCGGGCGACTTCAAGGTCAACGCCATACCCCTTGTGCCCCTGGAGAGATTCGCCGGTCAGCTTCAGCAGAACCCGCTTGAACACCGGCGTCATTTTTTTGGGTCTCATCGTCAAATCCGCGGTGGGATGGTTGTACTCTGATTATTCGGAACCGAGTTCAAAACGCGAAAAGCGGCGGATTGCCACATGCTCGCCGAATTTCGAAATCAGCTCCGTCAAAAGATTCTGAATCGTTTTCTTATCGTCTCGGATAAATTTTTGGTCCAAGAGACAAACTTCCTCAAACCGTTTCTCAAGTTTCCCCTGAATGATTTTCTCCTGCATGGCGGCCGGTTTGTCCTTCACCTGCTCGACGAATACGCGCTTTTCTCCTTCAACCCATTTGGGATCCGCCTGTTCGCGGGAAACAAACAGGGGCCCGGCCGCCGCTATCTGCATCGCGATGTCGCGTCCGAACTCGCGAAACTCGGGCGTGCGCGCCACGAAATCCGTTTCGCAGTTGATTTCCACCAGAACACCGATTTTCCCGCCCAAATGAATGTACGAAAAAACCTGGCCTTCTTTGGCCGTGCGGCCCGATTTTTTTTGGGCGATGGCCGCTCCCTTTTGGCGCAAAATCTCCTGCGCCCGCGCCAGGTCCCCTTTGGCCTCCCGGAGCGCCTGCTTGCAATCCATCACCCCCGCGCCCGTCATTTCGCGAAGCACTTTCACTTGATCTAAACTTTTTTCGGCCATGCCTTCTTTCAAACCGGTCATTGGAATGCCGCTATTCCGGTCCTGCCTTTTTAGGACGGGCTTTTTTGGCCTTCGGTTTTACCAGATCGGGATCCAAAAGTTTTTCGACAACCTTCTCTTCAATCGCCTCCGCAATCTCCTCAGTGGCTTCTGCAACCTCCGGATGAGCCGTCTCCGTTCTGGCCTCATCTTCAGCCGCTGCTTCATCCCACGCCTGAGAATGATCCAATTGGGCGCGCCCTTCTGCAATTGCTTCTCCGCAAATGTTGCAAATCAATTGAACCGAACGAATGGCATCGTCATTTCCCGGGATCGGATAATCGATCAAGTCCGGATCGCAATTGGTATCGATTAACGCCACCACCGGAATTCCGAGCCGCTTCGCCTCAAGCACCGCGATTTCTTCCTGCTTCGGATCGATCACAAAAAGAGCGGTGGGAAGCCGCTTCATGTGCCGCACGCCGCCCAACACTTTGAGGAGCTTTTCGCGCTGCTTCTCAAGCTCGGCCGCTTCTTTTTTGGTAATGAATTTATAAGTACCTTCCCGCCCCATTGTCTCGATCTCTTCAAGGCGGGTCACGCTTTTGCGAACGGTCTCGAAATTGGTCAGCATACCGCCGAGCCAGCGCTGATGGACAAAAGGCATCCCTGTTTTTTCCGCGAGTCCTCGGATGGCTTCCTGGGCCTGCCGTTTGGTGCCGACCAGAAGGATGGTTCCGCCCTCGCTTGCGACTTTTCGAAGGAAATCACATGTCGTGGACAGATAGGTAAGGGTTTTTTCGAGGTCAATGATATAAACGCCGTTACGGTCCGTAAAAATAAACGGGCGCATTTTGGGGTTCCACCGGTTGGTTTGATGCCCGAAATGCACGCCTGATTCCAAAAGCTGTTTTACCGTCACTTGCTGCAATCGATCTGCCTCCTCAAAAATATCACATTGAATATACATGATGAACCCTTTAATCGCTTGAACTTAAGACGCCATCAATTTCGGGATAAAGGGCGAAAAAAGAGGGTACTTTATAGCATATTTCAGACTGGCGGAGCAAGGAAATTCTAGAGATGGAACTGCAAGTCATACAAGCGCTTATAAATTCCGCCTTCCCGCAAAAGCGACTCGTTTGTGCCGGATTGAACCACACGCCCCGATTCCAAAACGAGGATACGATTTGCGTTTTGAACCGTAGACAAGCGATGTGCAATCACGAAAACCGTTCTTCCGGCCATCAGCCGCTCCATGGCTTTTTGAACCTGGCGTTCGCTTTCCGTGTCCAAATGGGAAGTGGCCTCATCCAAAATCAAAATGGGGGGATCCTTTAAAATGGCCCTGGCAATCGCGAGCCGCTGCCTTTGCCCACCCGAAAGCTTCACCCCGCGCTCGCCGATGACGGTGCTGTATTTAAGCGGAAGTTCCTGGATAAATTCATCCGCAAAAGCCGTCTCGGCCGCTTCTCTCACCTTTTCAAACGGCGCATCCAAGCGTCCGTAAGCGATATTCTCCCACACCGTTGTGTTAAAAAGAAAAGTTTCCTGAGTGACAATCCCGGTTTTTTCTCGAAGGGAATAAAGATCAAATTTGCGTATGTCTGTCCCATTGATCTCGACAGCCCCTTCCTGGCAGTCGTAAAAGCGCGGAATCAAATTCACAAGAGACGTTTTCCCCGCACCGCTGGTCCCCACAATGGCCGCTACCTCACCCTGCCGGACTTGAAAATCAATTTTCTCAAGCACGCGTTTTCCCTGCTCATATTCAAAAGAAACTTCCCGGAACCGGATGGACCGGATGTCACGGCCGAGCGGAAGCAAGTTTGAGAAATTCTGAACCAAAGGAACCTCATCCATCAGTTCAAAAATGCGGGCGCCGGACGCCACCGCCTGTTGAATCACCGAGTTGACTTTGCTTAGTTTCTTGATCGGT
Source organism: uncultured bacterium (assembly GCA_964373885.1). Classification (GTDB taxonomy): domain Bacteria; phylum Omnitrophota; class Omnitrophia; order Omnitrophales; family Danuiimicrobiaceae; genus CAYJWM01. Next base: position 3,993 of record CAYJWM010000023.1, read on the forward strand.
TCATAAAAAAGAAAAAGCGTGGTCAAAAAAGAAGCGAAACGGTCGAGCGGAAGAACTTTAATTCCGTACCAGATAGAGAAAGCGATGCCCACCGCGCCCAACACTTCTACCACAGGACGCTGAATGGTGGTAATGCCGACGGCGCGCTTTAAAAAATCAAACACGCGTTTATTGATCCCCTGAAATTTTCGGACTTCATAGTCCTCCATATTAAAGGCCTTGACCACACTCATTCCGCTGAATGTTTCCTGCATGGCCGAATGAATGTTGGCCACTTGCTCGTGAATTTTGCGCTGTGTTTTGCGGAGCCGGCGGCCCAGCATCACGATCGGGATCAACACCACCGGAAAACTGACCAACGCAATCAACGCAGTGGGTCCACCCCAAAAAAAGACAATCGGGATTTGAATGAGAATCACAAGCGGCTGTTTAAACAAATCAACTAAAACCTCTGTAATCCCGCTTTGAATGGCCGCCACATCGTGAACCGTGCGGCTCATCAGCTCGCCCACTCTCTTTTTACCGTAAAAATCCATCGAGAGCCGCACCAGGTGGGCGTATAAATCATCCCTTAATTTTCGAATCGCCCTCAAACCCACGGTTGCCATTTGATACTCGGACAAGTAAGAGAAAAATCCGCGCAATAAAAACACCAGCACCACGATAAGCGGGACGAATTGAGTGGAAAACTGAATTGTGGAGGAAGGAAACACCGGAAGATGCAAGTCCTTGAGCCAGGGAATTTCGGGAAAACCGGGAAACGCCACATGATCTTTATTCTGCATCCCATTGAGTACGATGAACACCGTCACCGAAACCAAAGAATGGGTCAAGGTGTAAAGAAAAGTAAACCCGGCGGCCAGAATCAGCCGGGACCGGAATGGTTTGACATAGCCGATGAGACGTTTGTAAATGTGCATAAGCGTTGGATTTTAGCACAAAAACCATCCGCCCGCGAGAAGCGATTTCCTGATGACTCAAAGCTGGTTTTATGCTATTGTCCCTTTTTATGAAAAAATGGAAAGCAGCGGTCATCGGCATAGGACATTTGGGCAAAGAGCACGCCCGTATTTATCACGAACTTCCCGACGTGGAACTGACCGCTATTTGTGACATTAACTCCTCCGAACGGCATCGAGCAGAAGCGCTCAACACCCGTTTTGTGGCCGATTATCACGACCTTCTGGGACAAATTGATATGGCAAGCATTGCGACTCCTACTTCCACTCATTACAAAATAGCCCGAGACTTCTTATCCTCTGGAGTCCATGTTCTGATTGAAAAACCGATTACGACACGGCTCGAGGAAGCAGATGAATTAATCACAATTGCCGGGGAAAAAAACTTGGCGCTTCAAGTGGGGCATCTCGAACGCTACAACGCGGGCCTGCGCCGTATCGGTGAAATCGCGAAAAATATACGCTTCGTGGAAATTCACCGTCTCGGACCGTTTAACGCGCGGATCAGCGACTGCGGGGTCGTGCTGGATCTGATGATTCATGACATTGATATTCTCCTTCAACTCGTTAAATCCGAGATCGAATCCATTGACGCCATCGGCATTAATGTCTTGACGCCTTATGAGGACATTGCCAATGCGAGGATTAAGTTCAAAAACAAGACCATCGCGGACATCACGGCCTCGCGCCTGACGCCCGACGCCCAGCGAAAAATCAGGATTTTTCAGGAAGACGCTTATATTTCCCTGGATTATGTCAAGCAATCTGCCCAAATTTACCGGAAAAAATCATTTCCGCAAGCGCTGCTCGGCGGCCCCATCAGCCGGGAAGAAATCGATATTCAAAAGGGAGAATCGTTAAAGGCCGAACTTGAAGACTTTATCGAATCAACGGCCAAGGGCACCAATCACGGAAAACCGGATGTGGCCGCCCGAAATGCCCTTCAAGTCGCGCTTCAAGTGCTGGAGTCTATTAAACAAAACGCTCCCCAACCTCTCGATGTCCGTTAAAAAACTCTACTTTATTGCCGGGGAAGCTTCCGGCGATCTCCAAGGTGCGCTTTTGATCCGCGCGCTCAAAAAAGAAAACCCTTCTTTGATTTGCCGCGGTCTCGGCGGCGACTTGATGCGCTCAGAGGGAATGGAAATTCTTCAGGACCTGACGAAAGAAGCCGTGCTCGGGTTGGGGGACGTGCTCGCAAAATATTTTTATTTCCGGAGCGTTTTCAACGAAACTGCTCGGGACCTCGAACGTTTTCAGCCCGATGCGGTAGTCCTGATCGACTATCCCGGTTTCAATCTGCGTTTGGCCTCAAAAATCGCAAAACGTTTTCCCGTTATTTATTATGTCTCGCCCCAAATCTGGGCCTGGGGAAAATGGCGCATCCACTCAATCCGAAAGATGGTGAATCATATGATTGTGTTTTTCGGTTTCGAAGCCGAACTGTACAAACAAGCGGGCGTCCCGGTCACCTGGGTGGGGCATCCCCTTGCGGACCTTGTGAAGCCGTCTAAATCAAGAAAAGAGTTGAGACGCGAATTCCTATCCCCCTCACCCTACCCTCTCCCCCTTTTAGGGGGAGAGGAAAAAGGTGAGGGGGTAAAATTAATTGCACTGCTTCCAGGATCCCGTGGAACGGAAGTGAAACGGATTTTGCCCGAAATGCTCGCGGCCGGTGCCATCCTCCGAAAACAAATTCCCGGGACCGAATTCATCGTTTCAGAATCTGGGACACTCAAACCAAGTTTTTATGACGAAGCAATCCGAAAAGCCGGCCTTGAATTCCCGGTTCAAAGGGTAAACAACCGAAGTTACGATGTCCTTCGCGCGAGTGATTTTGCGCTCGTGTCTTCCGGGACGGCGACCATCGAAACCGCGCTACTCGCCATCCCGTTCGTGATTCTGTACAAGACGGCGTGGTCCACTTTTTTTCTCGGACGGCGGCTGATTCAAATTCCCTATATCGGGCTGGTCAATGTGGTGGCCGGAAAAAAAGTGGTGCCTGAATTCATACAGCATGAAATCAATCCGCAAGCAATTGCCCAGGAAGCGGCCCATCTCCTGGTAAATGAAGAATTAAGACAAAAGATGATTAAGGACTTAAAAGAGGTGCAGACGAAATTAGGCGCGGGAGGCGCACCTGAGCGTGCCGCAGAAGTAGTGTTTCGCGTCATTGCGAGCGAAGCGAAGCAATCTCTGCAAAAGGTCTAAGATTGCTTCGTCGGCCTAGCGGCCTCCTCGCAATGACATCCTAAACTAAATATCGAAGTAGAGATAAAACTCATGCGGATGCGGACGCAGATTCACTTCCGCAATATCCACTTCCCGCTTGTAATCAATCCAAGTCTCGATCACGTCTTTGGTGAACACATCCCCCTTGAGCAGGAACTCATGGTCTTTCTCAAGCGCGCTGAGCGCTTCCTCAAGAGAACCGGGGACGGTTTTGATCTTGGCCTTTTCATGCGGCTCGAGCTGATAAATATTCTTGTCGAGCGCTTGGCCCGGATCGATTTTGTTTTGAATTCCGTCAAGCCCAGCCATCAAAATCGCCGCAAACGTCAAATACGGATTACAGCTCGGGTCCGGGCAGCGGAACTCCACGCGCTTGGACGCCTTTGAGGTGGAATACATCGGGATCCGGCAGGCGGCCGAACGGTTGCGGGCCGAATACACGAGATTTACCGGCGCTTCATAGCCCGGGACCAGCCGCTTGTACGAATTGGTGGTGGGCGCACCGAATGCCAAAATCGACGCCGCGTGTTTGAGCAGTCCCCCAATGTAATATTTGCACATTTCACTGATGAGCGCATAGCCCTTCCCGTCGTAAAACAGGTTTTCGTTATTTTTCCAAATGCTCGAGTGAACGTGCATGCCCGAACCATTGTCCTTAAAAATCGGCTTCGGCATAAAGGTGGCCACTTTGTTGTATTTGCGCGCCACATTTTTAATCACATACTTATACATCATGAGATTGTCCGCCATACGGACCAGCGGCGAATAACGAATATCGATTTCGCATTGTCCCGCGGTGGCGACCTCATGGTGATGACACTCCACCGGAACGCCCACCTTTCTCAACGTGAGCATGATCTCAGAGCGGATTTCCTGAAGGGTGTCATGCGGAGGCACCGGGAAATATCCCTCTTTGTAACGGGGCTTATAACCCAGATTCGGTTTTTCATCTTTTCCGGTGTTCCAATCGCCTTCCACGGAATCCAAATAGTAATAACCGAAATTTTCTCCCTGATCAAAGCGGATATCGTCAAAAATAAAAAACTCGGCTTCGGGACCCCAGTAGCTGAGATCGCCGATCTTGGTTTTTTTCAGATGCTCTTCCGCTTTCCTGGCCACATAGCGCGGATCGCGGCTGTAGGGTTCCTTGGTGATGGGATCATAAATGTCGCAGATAATGCTCAAGGTCGGGGTGGGGCAAACGGGATCCAATACCGCCGTCCCCGGATCGGGCATGAGAATCATGTCCGATTCTTGAATCTTCTGAAATCCACGGATCGAAGAACCGTCAAAACCGATTCCCTCACTCCAAATGCCGTCTCCTAAAAGCTCCTGTGCCGGCACCGAAAAATGCTGCCACAAGCCGGGAAGATCGTTGAATTTAAAGTCTACGACCAGAATCTTATTTTTTTGAATAAAGCGTTTGACCTCGTCCGGCGTCGTCGGCCGCGTCGCTTCCACTAGCTCTTCCTCCCGATCGCGTTCTGTCACAAGTGTTGTCATTTTCTTCTTTCTCCCTCCTTAAATCAACTGATTTTTACTTCAGTAGGCGCTCGCCCCCCTTTGTCACGGGCGCGAACGTGGATGGATTCTTTAACATCATATGCGGAAAAAATCAACCATATTTTTCTCAGGCAAGCGCGCGCTGACCTCTTTCGCGGGTGCGGATCCGGATGGATTCCTTCACATCATACACAAAAATCTTGCCGTCTCCCACACTTCCGGTGTAAGCGGCTTCGATGATTGATTGAATGATGTTTTCGATCTCGCCGTCGCCGGCCACAATTTCCACCTTTATCTTGGGCAGAATATCGATGCGGTATTCTTCGCCTCTCCACTGCTGGGTGATCCCTTTTTGGAGGCCGTGTCCCTCGATTTGGGTGATCATAATCCCCGGATATCCGGCGCGCTCAAGCGCACGCCTCACCTCTTCTAATTTTTCAGGTCTGATAATGGCTTCTATCTTTTTCATATAAGCTCCTTTTCCCGTGTCTTGGAAGAAAGCTCTCCCTGCGCAGAATGTTTTATTGTGCTTGCCGTACTCATCGTCGAAATATAAGGTTTATGAGTAACAAAATCCGGGTAAGCGCTGTTTCCATGCTCCCCGATGTCCAATCCTTGAATTTCTTCCTGCAAACTGACACGAATGCCAACCAGCGCTTTAATCGCATACCACGCAATGAAAGCAACAATGAACGTGTAAGCACCTACCGCTCCGATACCGGTCAATTGGGCAATCAAAAGCTTCGTGCCGCCGCCGAAGAAAAGACCGTTGCCTGTGGTGTTTGGGCTTACCCAGTCCTGGGCGAACAATCCCACACAAAGCGTACCAAACATACCGTTGACGAGGTGGACAGCTGTCGCGCCAACAGGATCATCCACATAAATCCGGTCAAAGAAAATGACAGCAGCAACGACCAACGCGCCGGCAAGCAAACCGATAATTGCCGAACTCCCCACGCTCACAAAAGCGCAAGGCGCCGTGATGGCCACGAGACCGGCCAAGCAACCGTTCAACGTCATACCCAAATCCGGCTTTTTGAGAAATATCCAAGAAACGAGAGTAGCGCCCAAAACTCCCGCTGCAGCAGCCATATTGGTCGTGACGCAAATATGGGCAATTAACCGCGGGTCTGCAGCCATCGTGCTGCCCGGATTAAATCCGAACCAACCGAGCCACAGCACCAATGTTCCGATCATGGCCAGTGACAAGCTGTGTCCAGGAATCACATTAATTTTCCCGTTTGGGCCGTATTTCCCGAAACGAGGCCCCAACACCAATGTTCCGGCCAACGCCGCCCAGCCGCCGACGGAATGAACCACGGTGGAACCGGCAAAGTCCCACATTCCGAGCTTCGCGAGCCATCCTCCGCCCCAAATCCAGTGGCCTGTCACCGGGTAAATAAGACCGACCAAAATAAATGAAAAAATGATGAAGGAAAGGTATTTAATTCTTCCGCCGACGGAACCTGAGACGATTGTGGCCGCGGTTCCGGCAAACACAAGCTGAAAGAAAAACTTAGCGAGAAGCGGAACGCCTGTCCAGTTAAGGGAACCATAAACTCCCTGATAGACGTCACCGGTCGCGGGACTATTGTCTGCTCCATGCAGCATCCAAAGTCCCTGTAAGCCGACGAAAGGATTGCCGTCTCCAAACATCAATCCCCAGCCAATAAACCAAAAAGCGATTGTGGAGCAAGCGAACACCACGAGATTCTTGGACAAAATGTTCACGCAATTTTTGCTTTGCTGAAAACCCGCTTCCAAACATCCGAAGCCTAGGTTCATGAAAAACACGAGCATGGCGGTGACCAGAACCCAAATCGTATCCAGTGCTACCTTTGTATCCATTTTGAACACCTTCCTTTTTAGTGAAATTGACCAATGAACATAAAACGATTAATCAATAAGGGTAGAAAAAGCAATATATGTGCCAAGTGCGCAAGCGTTTAAAAGCGAATTGAAAAAATAAGCAGGAAACTAAGGAGAGAAATGAAACAGAAATCCGAAGCCGGTACGAGTAAAAGTAAAACAATATTGTAGAAAATTACAATTTTGTATTGTCTAAACCGTAAATTCTTACCTTATAGCCAAACACGCGTTCCGTAAGACCGACCATCTTCGCGGCTTTGCGCTTGTTGCCCGCTGTCTTCTCGAGTGCCTGGCTTAAAAGCCGCCGCTCCAAATGTTCCACCGCTTCCGGTAAATTTCCATTTTCGCCGCCCATAGAAACGATTTCATGAATGAGCGTGATCTTAGCGGCCAAATCAATCGGAAAATGCTCCCGCGTAATCACCTCGCCTTGACATATGATGCACGCGCGCTCAATCGCATTTTCAAGTTCCCGCACATTGCCGGGCCAGGAGTAATTCATAATGTATTCCCAGGCCTCATCCGAAACCCGTTTTACGGATTTCCCGTTTTCACGGTTGGCCTTTTCAATAAAATAATGAACCAAGAGCGGCAAATCTTCCTTGCGCTCCCGAAGCGCGGGAATAAAAACCGGAATGACGTTTAACCGATAATACAAATCCTCCCGAAATTTTCCCTCTTTGACCTCCTGCTCCAAATTTTTATTGGTTGCCGCGATCAGGCGGATATTCACATGAATGGTTTCCACCCCGCCCAGCCGCTCAAACTCGCGTTCCTGAAGCACGCGCAAAAGTTTGACCTGCGTCGAAAGAGGGATGTCCCCGATTTCATCCAAAAACAAAGTCCCCGTGTCGGCTAGCTCAAATCGTCCGCGTTTCATCGCATTGGCACCGGTAAACGCCCCTTTTTCATAGCCGAAAAGCTCACTTTCCAGGAGCGTTTCGGGAAGCGCCGCGCAGGATACCTTGATAAACGGCTTGTCGGACCGGTCACTGTGATAATGAACCGCGCGGGCGATTAATTCTTTTCCGGTCCCACTTTCGCCGCGAAGCAGTACCGTGGCTTTGGTGGTGGAAACCAGGTCAATCGAAGAATACACATCGACCATGCGTTTGCTTTCCCCGATGATATTCACGGGGTGGAATTTTTTCTTAAGTTCACTTTTAAGCCGCAGGTTTTCACTCGTGAGCGACTCTTTTTCTTTCTCAAGAAGCGCGCGAACCCGCACCGCTTGGGAAATCATAGAGGCGATAATGGTAAGGATTCGGACATCTTCATCGAAGGAAATCTGCTCCCGAAACAGCCGGTCCACGCTGAGGGCGCCGACGGTTTGATCTTCCAACTTAATGGGAACACAGATAAAAGCGATGTTGCCTTTGGTAAGATCGCCGCGGGCCCCGGTGCGGTTTAAAAAAAGCGGTTCCTTCCCGACATTGGGGACCACGATCGGCTCTCCCGCCGCCACCACTTTTCCGGTAATCCCCTCTCCGATTTTGTACCGGCCGCGCCTGATCTCTTCCAGATCGAGGCCGCATGCCACTTGAATGGAAAGTTCTTTAGTCTCGGAATTAAGAAGGGTGAGCGTTCCGCGCTCCATCCCCAAATGATCGCGGAGAATATTTAAAATATCCTGCATCACTGTTTTAAGATCAAGTGAAGAAGTGATCGCCTTTGAAATTTCCGTCAAGGCAACGATCACTTTGGGCTCTGTCTTTAAACTGTTTCGGCCGGGCGACATCATGATTCTTTCGCTAAAACGGCGATTCCGTGCCGATCCGCCTTTTCCAAAAAATTCCTGCGGTCCAAAAAAATAGTTTTACCGGCCTCAAAAGCAAGTGCGCGGGCTTTTGATTTGATAAGGGCTTCCAATGTTCCAAGGCCTATGGCCGGCACGTCAAAACGCATGTCCTGGCGGGGCTTCGCCACCTTGACCACCGTAGCTTTCCCGCGGCCCAATGCCCCCCCGCGCAAAATGGCCTCATCCGTTCCCTCAATCGCCTCCACGGCCAAGATCGCTTTTTTCTTCACGACCACCGTCTGCCCGATATCAAGTCCTGCTATTTCTTTGGCGAGGCGCCAGCCGAACTCAACATCTTCCATTTCTTCCCGCGTCGGTTTGCGCTTTGAGAGAACACCCTTCTGAGGAAGCGTTTCCTCACTTAAAAAAACGGTGGAGTCCAGAACGGAGATGCTTTGTTTGTCCAAATAGTCGGCGATAGCACCCAATAGGGAATCGTCGCTGTGATTGCCGGCTGTCGCCAGCAGTTTCACCATTTCCAAATCCGGACGAACCTCACCCTTAAATAAATCGGTCTTTGTAATTTTCCCGCCCATGACCGCTTCGCGAACCCCCTCGCGTTTGAAAAACCGAATCAAGCGCCCAAGCTCCCCCAGGCGTATCCATTCCACTCGATCCGCCCAGCCATCCACTCCCTCGTCGGTTTCTCCTTTAATGGCGCAGGCGGCTATTTTGTAACCTTTTTTCCTAGCTTCGCGGGCCATGAGCTCGGGCAATTTGCCGCTTCCGGCAATGACACCGATTGATTCATTCATAGAATGTTTTTTCTCCCTTAGGATGACAGAGGCTACAAAACTGTAGATTTTACCACAATACAAATTTGTAATGTTAAACTTTTTTTGGAAGGAAAGAGAAAAGCGTGTAAGCTGTTATATCAGAATGACTTAGATCCTTCGGCCTGCGGCCTCAGGATGACTTATCGAATCCAGCTACCTTCGATAAGTCACTTACAAATACCGCGTTCGGACTTTTCTAGAAATTCAATCAGCCGGGAAACAGAAGAAGAATCAGGAATGGTTTCCCGAAGCGAACGAATCGCGCTTTTGATAGAAAGTTTGGAACGAAAGACGATTTTGAAAGCACGTTTTAAGGCGGCCCTTTCTTCGGCGGAAAGCCCGGCCCGTTCAAGGCCAACGGTGTTAAGCCCGAATGCTTTCGCCGGATGACCGTCGGCCATGATGAAAGGAGGAAGATCCTGGACCAGCTTGGAGCCGCCTCCGACAATGGACAAATAACCAATGCGCACAAATTGATGAACACCGCAAAGGCCCCCCACAATCGCGCGGTCCTCGATCACCACATGGCCCGCCAATGTTCCGGCATTGGCGATGATGGTCCCGTTTCCGACGATGCAATCATGCGCGATATGGGCATAAGCCATGAGCAAATTATCGTTTCCGATCACGGTCTCGCGGCCGCTTTCCGTGCCCGGATTAATGGTGACGTATTCACGGATCTTATTGCCGTCGCCGATTTTCAAATAAGTCACGCCGCCCTTGAATTTCTTGTCCTGAGTAATGCTGCCGATGACGGCCCCCGTAAAAATTTCGTTGTCCCGTCCGATCGTGGTATGGCCTTCGATCGTGACGCGCGCACCGATTTTGGTGCCGTCGCCGATCACCACATTGTCCTCAATAATCGAATAAGGACCCACGTCCACCCCCATGCCAAGCTCGGCGTCCGGATGAATAATGGCGGTAGGATGAATACTTGTTTTTTGCGCGTCGATGCTCAAGATTAGGGCTCCATGATGATAAACTTGACTTCTGATTCGCAAACCAAACGATCGCCGACATATGCTTTTCCGGAACATTGCCCCGTCCGGGACCTGATTTTAATCACTTCCACTTCCAACCGAAGCTGGTCGCCCGGACGCACCGGCTGGCGGAACTTGGCATTCTCAATGGTCATAAAATAAGCAAGCTTTCCCCGATTTTCGGGCTGGTTCAACATGAGCGCGCCCCCTACCTGGGCCAGCGCTTCCAAAATCAAAACGCCGGGCATCACCGGGTGGCCCGGAAAATGGCCCCGGAAATAATCTTCATCCACGGAAACATTTTTAATGCCTACCGCCCTTTTTCCAGGAACGAGCTCCACGATTTGATCGACAAAAAGAAACGGGTCCCGATGCGGAATAACTTTTTTAATCTCATCCACATTCAGTACGGACGGAGGCGCGCTGGAGCCACTTGGGGCCGCAGGTGATGGTTTGACCCGCTTGGCGGAAGCGCGCAATCGTGTCACCAATTTCAAATTCTGATTGTGCCCCGTCCGGCACGCGATCACATGCGCCTTTAACGGAAGGCCCGTCAAATACAAATCCCCCAAAAGATCCATCGTTTTATGCCGGCATGCTTCATTGGCAAATCGAAGCGTATTTTGAATGGGTTTGTCATTTTCAAAAACCAGCGTGTTGTTTAAATTGGCACCCTGCCCGTACCCCTGAGCCCGGAGCGCTTCGGCTTCTTCTCTCAGGCAAAAAGTCCTGGCGGGAGCAAGCTCCTCTCCAAAAATTTTGGGGGTCATCTCGGCGCTGAAGAATTGATCCTTTAGATCACGGTGCTGATAACTTAAGGTATAAGACAGCTTGAGCCCCTCGGGATGCGGAAGCACGATCAGCGACCGCCCGTTTTCATCCAGATAAACCGGCTCCGTGATGCACAGATACTCCTTCGGCTGCTCCTGTTCCTTAAGGCCGGCGGCTTGGATCCGCTCGGCAAATTCCTTGGCACTGCCGTCAAAACCCGGAAGTTCATCACCTGAGATTTCCACAAGCGCATTGTCAATGCCGAGCCCGTGAAAAGTAGCCATTAAATGTTCCACCGTCCGGACACAAACTTTGCCGCTTGCAAGCGAAGTCTGGCGGCCCCCTGCCGCGGGCTGGATGAATTCGATCGTCGCCGGAATGCGGACCGGCGGCTTTTGATCCACGCGGACAAACACAATGCCCGTCCCGGCTTCCGCGGGTTTGATCGTGACCTCGGTTTCCGACCCCGTATGCAATCCAGGGCCTTTCAGACGGATGACTTTAGCGATGGTTCGTTGCATTTCCATAATGAATGGCTGGTAGTTGGCGCACAGCGATTTGTGCAGTCCCAGGACGGCCGAAGGCCGGACGCGGGATCGGCGACAACTAATTTTTCTTCTTATAACTTTTGCTCAATTCGCTCAATACATCCGCAGTCACATCGTACTTTTTATTCCGATAAAGAAGGGCGCGGTCATTCAATACAAAATCATATCCCTTCCGCTCGCCGTATTGTTGAATCGTGTTCTCGATATCCTGAAAAATTTCTTTTACCGCGGTATTCCGCTTATCGCCCAATATTTTTCGGGCTTCCTCGTCAAATTTCTCGAGCTCCTTCAGTTTTTCATCGATTGCAGACTGTTTCTGTGAACGTGCGTCTTTATCTAAAAGCGCCTGCTCATCTCTAAGCCGCCTCACTTCGTGAATGATCGCATCGCGTTCTTCCTGCTTCCCACGCCCTTCTGCTTGAAACTGTTCGTCATATTTTTTTGTTTTCTCATATTCATCAAACACCTTGCCAATATCCACGACGGCGAAATTATCTCCTTCGGCCGCGAACGCAAACGTTCCGGGCAAAACAAGCCATGCCGCCAAAAAAATGCTGATTAAGCCGAAATATTTTTGAACATACTTTTTCATAATCTCTCCTATGTTAAAACCCCCGGCTGATGCTGAACTCAAGCCGGCCGTTCCGATCCTCGGTGTCTCGATTCATAATGGGAAGACCGTAATAAAACGCCAGAGGACCGATTGGCGTTTTCACTTTAATGCCGGGCCCCACGCTCACCCGAAACTCATCAAACGCAATACGGTAACTTCTCCCATCCACATTGCCCAAATCGATAAAAGCAGCCAGCCGGAAATTCTCGAGCGCGGGAATCGGAAAGGTATATTCCAAATTGGTGATGAACATGGTCTGGCCGCCGATGGCACTGCCGGCTTCAATCGGGCCGACACGTCGGTAATTATACCCGCGAACGGTCCCAAACCCACCAGCGTAAAACCGGTCAAACACAGGAACCGTCTCGGAACCGGCTTCATCCGCCACGCCGACCCGGTTCCGCCACTCAATGATATGTTTCCCGTCTTGAAAATTCCAATATTTCGTCGCATAGCCCTCCAAAATATAATAATCCTCGCTCCCCCCCAGAAAAGTGCCGATCAGCTCGCCGCTCGCGCCGGCGATCCAGCCCTTGGTCGGAAAAATCGTGCTGTTGCGCGCATCATGGCTTAAAAATAATTTCAAACGGCTCAACCATTGGCTGCCCTCAAAAAGCCGAACCGCCGGGGGGGCATCGGATTCAAGATCAAAAAGTTTTACCCGCTCAATCTTGTAGCCGAGGCCGGTGCGGAAATATTCGCCGTATGCCTTTGAAATCACAGTGCCCGCTCCCAAGCGTTCTTCCCTGAAATCCACGTTTCGTTTTTCATTGCGTATATTGTAAAGATCCAAACCGAACGAAATGGGTTTGTTCAAAAGATAGGGTTCCACAAAACTGAGCGAGAAATCGCGCGTGATCGTTCCCCATCTTCCCCGAAGGGCGATGCTCTGGCCGCCGCCCGTAAAACGGGGCCAATTCGAAATATCGAAATTGCGCTGGGCAATTTCCCCGAAACCGATAAATTGATCTACCGAACTGAAACCCGCGCCGAATGAAAGCTCGCCGGTGCGTTTTTCCTTCACGCGGAAGACAATGTTTTTGCGATTGGGCGCTGAGGCGGGTTCGGTGTCGTAGGCCACCTCCTCAAAGAAATCCAGGTTTTCAAGCCGTTCTTTTGAGCGCTTGACTTTGTCACCGGCAAATTGATCTCCCGGCCGGATGCGAAGCTCCCGCCGGATGACAATGTCTTTTGTTTTTGTATTTCCGCGAATCTTTACCTGATCAACGAAATAAAGGTCACCCTCCTGAATCCTATAGGTCACATCCGCTTTGCTGGTGTCCCGATTCAATTTCACTTCCGGTTGAACCTGCACATCCATATGGCCGCGATCATAGTAAAAATTGCGGATTTCCTGAATGTCCTCGGCCATGAATTGCTGCGAATAAGTCGTATCCGGAAGCATGGAGAGAAGCTGCCAAATCTCGCTTTCCGGAAAAAGTTTGATGCCCTCTATTTGAACGCGTCCGGTTTGATAGCGCTTTCCTTCCTCGACTTTGATCGTGATCAGCATGCGCTTGGCGGCCGCGTCATGCGTCACATCATAGTCCACCCGAACATCCAAAAAACCCTGGGATTGATAAAAAGAGGTGAGATTGTCCAAGTCATTTCGAAAATGATCTTCGTGAAAAGCGCCGAAGCGCAAAAGCAAAATCCGACGGGCTCTGGTTCTCATCAATTTCCGAAGGCGTCTTTCTTTAAACGATTGAACGCCTTCAAACGCGACCTTCCCGATCCGATACTTTGCCCCCTCGTTCACCCGGACAGTAATGGTCGCTTCTTTCGTCTGCCGGTTCGTATCGACGCGATAAGAAATATCCGCAAATTGGAAACCCTTGTTCGTGTACCGCTCGCGGACTTTATTGACGCCTTCTTTGACGCTAAATCCATCCAACACCTGCCCCTCGATCAAATTGAGGTCTTTTCGGATATCGCGCTCTTTCATCAGTTGATTGCCTTCAATCACGATATGGCGGATAATCGGCTTCTCATCGACCACCACGATCAAATGAACTCCTTCGGCCGTTTCTTCGACGTCGATCCGGATGTCCTCAAAAAAGCCCGTTCCATAAAGCCGTTTCACATCCTCGTTGATCCCGGATTGGGTCAGCTCACTTCCCGGCTGGGTTTTCATTTTGTTGAGAATCGTTTGAGTCCCTACCACCCGATTGCCGCGGACATCGATCCGAAGCACTTTGAAACTGCGCTTTTGGGTTTCGGGCTGAGAGGGCGCCTCAGCAGTCGGTTGTTCCGTTTCGGACGGAGCATCCGCATAGGAAATGGAAGAAAAAAGGAGAACTGCAATCAGGAGAGAAAAGGAAATAAAAGGGACGCGCATATTAAAAAACTTCTGCTTCCTCGCGGCGGAATTCCGGATTGTCAAATCGCGTCCACTCCCTTAAGAACACAAGTTCCACCGATCCTGTGGGGCCATTGCGCTGCTTGGCGATAATCGCTTCTGCCTTGTTGCGGTTTTCTTCGCTAGAATGATAATACTCCTCGCGAAAAAGAAATACCACCAAATCCGCATCCTGCTCAATCGCCCCCGATTCCCTTAAATCTGAGAGCTGCGGACGATTGCCGGTCCGGGATTCGACAGCGCGCGAGAGCTGGCTGATCGCAATGACGGGAACATTCAATTCACGGGCCAGCGCCTTAAGCGAGCGGGAAATTTCGGATATTTCCTGCTGGCGGCTTTCCGCCCTGGCCCGCGCATCCATCAGCTGCAAATAATCCACCACCACAAGCTCAATATGCTGCTGGGCTTTCAAGCGGCGGGCTTTGGCGCGGAGCTCCAAAACCGTCATGGCGGGCGTATCATCGATAAAAAGCGGCGCATCCGAAAGCTTGCCGGCCGCGCTGGTCAGTTTGGGCCAATCCGCGTGGGACAAATATCCCGTCCTTACCTTTTGGGCGTCCACACGCGCATGGGAACACAACATTCTTTGGACCAGCTGTTCTTTGCTCATTTCAAGCGAGAAAAAAGCGACTGGCTTTTTCAGCACCACGCACACATGCTCCGCAATTCCCGAAACAAACGCGGATTTTCCCATGGAAGGGCGGCCCGCTACCACAATCAAATCGGATGGCTGAAGTCCGGCGGTCTTGGTATCGAAATCGTGAAAACCAGTCGCAAGACCGGTCACATGCTCTTTGCGTTGATACAGCTTATCAATCGCCTCGATTGAATCTTTGATGATTTCACCCATGCGGATAAACTTCCCCTCGATCCGCTGCTGGCTGATGTCAAAAATCAAGCGCTCCGCATGGTCCACCACGCTCGAACCTTCGCCTGCCGATTCAAAACTTTCCTGAATGATTTGGGTGGCCGCGTGGATCAAACCGCGCAAAAGCGCCTTTTCCTTGACGATCCGGGCGTGGTAATCGATATTGGCCGCCGTGGGAACGGAAGCCGTCAATTGCGCCAGGTAGCTGGCCCCGCCGATTACCTCAAGCTGTTTGCGCTTGCGGAGCTCGTCGGTAACCGTCACCAAGTCAACGGCCTGGTTGCGGTCAAACAAATTGACCATGCTCGAAAAAATCTGGCGGTGGGCTTCGGAGTAAAAAAACGATTCGCGGAGCAGTTCCAAACCGCGGGAGAGCGCTTCAGGAGCAAAGAGCATGGCGCCCAGGACGCTGGCTTCTGCTTCTAAATTTTGAGGCGGAATTTTTTCAACGAGACTGTCTTGAATCATGTTCCAAAATGAATTGTCAAAACCCGCACAAATTCGGATGCGGCATTAAATTTAGGCACCGGTGACCGCTACTTTGAATGTGGTTTCAAGTTCCGGGTGAAGTTTCACTTGAACTTGATATTCCCCCACATGATTGATCACACCGGGTAAATCGATTTTCCGTTTGTCCACCTGGAAACCCGCTTTTTCAAGCTCAGCGTGAATATCGTTTCGTGTCACGGAACCGTACAGCTTCCCTCCGGCCCCCACTTTTACTTTCATCACGCAAGTCCACGCTTGAATGCGCTGACTTAAACGGCTCATTTCTTCCTTGGCCTGTACCCGTTTTTCTTCAGCACGCTTTTTGGCCGCTTCGAGAAATTTTAAACCGCCTTCCGTCGCCGGCACGGCCAACCGATTCGGAATCAAATAATTTCTCGAAAATCCGTCGCGGACCTTCACCCGCTCGCCGGCCTTGCCCAAATTGTCCACATCTTGAACCAAAATGACTTCCATAAATCACGCCACTTGAAACGCCACAAGCGCGCTGTGGCGGGAGCGCTTGATCGCCCGCGCCAGCATGCGCTGATGCTTGGCACAATTGCCGGAAATCCGGCGGGGCGCCACTTTTCCCTTTTCCGAAAGAAATTTGGACAACTTCTCCACATCCTTGTAATCAATATGGGAGGCATCTTCTTTGCACAAACGGCAGACTTTTTTCCGGAAGATCCGGCCCCCTCGATCGGGACGGCCGCCCCTTTCTCCGTCCCTAAAATCCGGACGCCCTCCGCCGCCTTCCCTGGAACCAAATCTCGAACCACTTCTTGAGCCGCCTCTCGGGCTGCTTCTCGCACCGCTTCTTGATCCTTGTTTTCCTGTTTTTTTAAACATGACGCTCCTAAATTAAAACGGAACTTCTTCGTCGTTTGGAAGCTCGCTTTTGGATGCTTGCCGTGGACCGGCCTTCCCGGACGATTCAAAAGCGTCATCAATAATGGGCTCATTTGTGGAAGGTGCTTCTGCGGCGGGCGGTTCTCCGGCACGTGCCTGCGGTTTTCCCAAAAATTGAACGCTTTGGGCCACCACTTCGATGGTGCTGCGTTTGGTGCCGTCGGGAGCGTCCCAGCTGCGGCTTTGGAGCCGGCCTTCGACAAACACGGGGCTTCCCTTCCTGATATATTCGTGGCAATTCTCGGCCAGTTTGGCCCAGACGACCACGCGGACAAAACTGACCTCTTCTTTCTTTTCACCCGATGCCGCCATATAGGTGCGGTTCATCGCGATCGTAAACGTCGCAACGGCTTGGCCGGAAGGGATGTAACGCAATTCCGGGTCGCGTGTTAAATTGCCCATTAAAAAAACACGATTAAGACTGGCGGCCATAGGATGGGCTCACTTTCTTTGCGGCAGGTTCCTGCCCGTCCGGCAGGCGGGCACTTTCGCGGCTTTGAGTTGGTTTTGGTTTCCGGCGGCGGACGCGTTTCGGACGGAACTGGGGCTTCACCGTAATGGTAAATTTAAGAATGTCTCCAACAAGCTGGAGCGCTTTTGAAAAGGAATTGGTTTCAGCCGGAGGAAGCGAAAACTCAAAAGAAACGCAATGCCCCTCCTTTGTTTTTTTCACCGAATAGCCAAGAGGTCTGCGGCCCAGGTCATTCGCCTGCAGGAGATTGCCGCCGTGTTTCTTTACTGTTTCCTGAAAGAGGCTTTTCCCGCGCTCCAGGCCGTCTCCCGCAAATTGGGGAGGAAAAATCACCAATGCTTCGTATGTCTTCAAACCCTTATTCCTTTCTGGAGAGAACTCCTAAAAACCGTCAAAGGGGAATACTGTAACACACCAGATTTGAAATAACAATGCCGTCATTAAACTCGGGCGCATCCCACTTCATACAGCTGTCATTCTGAGGCGACACCACAAGGGTGCTG
>CAYJWM010000024.1:0-16084 GCA_964373885.1 uncultured bacterium
CATCATTCAAAAGACGCAGCCCAAAAAATAGCGCGAAGAGTAGAAGCGCTTGGCCAAAGAGCCCTTCTCATTAAAGCCGATTTAACGAATCCCCGCGAGATCAAAACCATCATCCCCAAAGTAAAATCCAAATTTAAGCGCCTCGACATTCTGGTGCATCTGGCTTCTATTTATGAAAAAACCCCCTCTCCTTTATCCTCTCCCCCTAAAAGGGGGAGAGGGAAGGGTGAGGGGGTGACAGATCCTTGGGACAAAAGCTTTAACATACACTTAAAGAGTGCCGCCGAGCTTTCCCTACAGGCTGCTCACTTGATGCAAAAGAAAAGTTCAAACTTCCCCTCACCCCATCCCTCTCCCCTGAGGGGAGAGGGGAGGGTGAGGGGTGGGACGGGACGTATTGTTTTCGTAAGTGATTGGACAGCCGCAAGCGGAAGGCCGAGATACAAGGGTTATCTGCCTTATTATGCGGCCAAATCCGGTATTTTAGGGCTTACGGAAGGGTTGGCACTTGAGTTGGCCCCCGACATTCTGGTTAACGCTATTGCTCCGGGCCCCATTCTTCCGCCCAAGGGTTTGTCATCAAAGGAAAGCGCCTCTGTGGTAAGAGAAACTCCTCTCAAGAAATGGGGCGGAGCGGACGAAATCGCCAAAGCCGTGCTCTTTTTAATTGAAACTGACTTTGTGACCGGGGAATGCATAAGGGTCGACGGGGGCCGCCATCTGTATTAAGAGGCCGAACTTTAAATTGACCAACACCTTATTTTCTGATAATGTTTCTCTGTTTAACCCCCTCCCACAATAAAGAGAAAGGAGTATCCGATGGCGTTTAGCGCAAAAAGCAAAAAAAGCGGACGGATCTTTTATCTCCATCAGAAAGAAGTAACCCTTCGCGGCGGCCGCAAACAAACCATTTATTACTTCGGCGGAGAGGCCAAAGCCGGTGCGATAGACAGTCTTCCGGCCGGTTACGCGGTGGGTGAAAATTCCAAGACAGGTCTTCCTATTCTGAAAAAAGCTTGATGATTTAATGAGTGTAGTCGCGATCATCCTCGGCGGCGGACAGGGAAGACGGCTCTTTCCCCTAACCCAATACCGCTCAAAACCCGCAGTTCCCATCGGAGGGAAATACCGCCTCGTCGATATTCCGATCTCCAATTCACTGCATTCCGGCATCAGGCAGATTTTCGTCCTCACCCAGCACAATTCCGCTTCGCTGAACAATCACATTCACAACACCTATA
This sequence comes from uncultured bacterium, assembly GCA_964373885.1. Classification (GTDB taxonomy): domain Bacteria; phylum Omnitrophota; class Omnitrophia; order Omnitrophales; family Danuiimicrobiaceae; genus CAYJWM01. The sequence continues at coordinate 1,242 of CAYJWM010000024.1, forward strand.
AATTCGACCATTTCTCACGCTCTGCCGTCATCTTGCTCGCGGCGGAGCAGACGTTGTCGAGCGCGCGCTGGTTTCAGGGAACGGCGGATGCCGTCAGATGCCATCTCACTCATTATCATTTGAGACCCGACGACGAAGTGCTCATCTTGTCGGGGGATCATCTGTACCGCATGGATTATCAAAAGATTCTCGAATATCACCGCGCGAAGAATGCGGATGTGACGCTTTCGGTGATTTCGGTGCCTGAAAAGTCCACCCATGAATTCGGGATCCTGAAACTGGCACCGGACGGCCTGGTAACCTCGTTTCGCGAAAAACCGGCCACGCCCGAAGAGCGGGCGGGTCTTGAAACGGATCAAAAGGGCTTTTACTACGCTTCGATGGGGGTGTATGTGTTCCGCGCGTCGGTCTTAATCGAGCTCTTGAAAGGAAACGAGGCGGATTTCGGAAAGGAATTGATTCCAAGGGCGATTGGGCAATGCAAGACCTACGGGTTTTTGTTTGACGGCTATTGGCGCGATATCGGGACCATTCAAAGTTTTTACCAGGCCAGTCTCGAACTGACGGGGCCTTACCCCAAATTCCGTTTTCACTCTCCCAAGGGAAATATTTTTACCCATCCGCGTTTTCTTCCGCCGAGCCAGATTTTGTCTTCTCAAATTGAGAATTGCCTGGTTTCGGAGGGCTGCATCATGCGCCAGGCCAAGATTGAGAGTTCGGTGGTGGGATTGAGATCGGTCATTGACAAAAAGGTTCACATCAAACGCTCTGTCATTATGGGGGCCGATTATTTTGAATTCGAGTCTCCGGAGCCCAATTCGGTGCCGCTCGGAATCGGGGAGGGAAGCGTGATTGAAGGGGCCATTGTCGATAAGAATGCGCGCATCGGCCGCCACGTGACGATCAAAAACGCCAAAAATGTGCGCGAGCAGGATGGGGATTATTTTTCAATCCGCGACGGCATTGTCATTATTCCGAAAGACACCGTGATCCCGGACGAAACAGTCATATGAATAAGATTCAAAGGCGCTATCTGATAACGGGTTTGGGAATTGTGCTTGCGCTGGTCGGGCTTGTCTTGGCGGGCCGTTTTTTGGTGAAAGGGAAAATGGCGCCCCAGACGGAGAATTTCAAAAAAAGAGGCCCTCAAAACGCACCCGTGGTGCTTACGGTCTACAGCGATTTTCAATGTCCTGCCTGTCAAAAAGCCGTCCTCCCCGTTGAAGAGCTTCGAAAAGAGTTTGCAGAGGATATGCGCGTGGAATTCCGCCATTTTCCGCTCGAGCGCGCCCATCGCTGGGCGATCCCTGCCGCCGTATTTGCCGAATGCGCGGCGGCGCAGGGGAAGTTTTGGGAATATCACGACCGGCTTTATTCGGAACAGAGCAATTGGACGAATTTGGCGGATGCTATCCCAGCGCTTGTCCGGTACGCTCAGGAAGCCGGTTTGAGCCGGGAACCTTTTGAGCAATGTGTGGGTGACCCGAAGACGCTTGAGCGAATACGGGCCGAACGCGTTTCCGGCGAGAAACGGCAGGTGCAATCGACTCCCACCATTTTTATCAATGACGAGCGCCTGGTGGGGTCTTTAGAGTTGATCGAGAGGGGAAAAAATATTGTATTGGCTGAACTAAAGAAAGCGAAGGCTTTGTCATTCTGAACCCTTCGCTTGTCATGCTGAGCCTGCCTGCCGGCAGGCAGGCGATAGCGAAGCATCTCAGGGTAAACTCCGTGAAGAATCTATGCATAGATTCTTCGGGCTCAGCGAAGCAGCCCTCGTAGAGGGTCGCCCTCAGAATGACACAAGGTGCTTATATGAAAGTTATTTCATTTGTCGCAAGGTTGATTTTGGGCGGCATATTCATTTATTCCGGATGGCAAAAGTTGATGTCCCCGGTTGAAGAATTCAGGGCCATGATTGTTCAATACGCTTTTTTGCCAAAGCCCGTTGTTCCGTGGGCCGCTTTTTTGATGCCGTGGCTTGAGCTTATATTCGGAACTTTTGTGCTGCTGGGCTTTATGACCCGGAAAAGTACCGCCGTGCTCGGGTGTTTTTCGGCTGTTTTTATCGGGCTGCTTGTGAGAGCATTGGTGCTTCATCTTGAAATCGCCGAATGCGGCTGTTTCGGGTCCGGCTTTTTGCTTGCGCCGAAGGACGCTCTTCTTTTAGATGCATGCCTTTTTCTGATTGCCTGGACAGTGTTCCGCCGCAAAAACCATTACTTGAGTTTGGATAAATGGTTGAACAAATAAGGACCTCCATGAGCATCATTCTCTTGGCCGCTTTTCTTTCGTTTTTGACAGGCGCTTGCGCTTCTTCTTCCGATGTATCCTCCTCTCCTTCGGCTCCCTCCATGCTCTATGATGACACGCGGCCCGCCGCGACGGTGGGGCCCTTCACCATTTCCCATAAGGATTTAAATGAGGCCGCGGCCAAAGATTTGAAGCCGATCGAAAGCGATATTTACCGGATCAAAAGCAAGCGCCTTGATCTCCTGATCCGGGCCCAATTGTGGCGGCTTGCGGCCGAGGACCGCGGGGTTTCGGTAGCCCAGCTTCAGCAGAAGGTGGCTGGAAACCCAGAAGCTTTTTTGGAAAAACTCAGAAAAGAGTACGACGTGCGCGTTTATTTAAAACCGCCTCGATTTTCTGTCCCTGCCGGCACAAGCCCCGTGCGCGGGAATCCAAAAGCGCCCGTCACCATCGTCGAATTCACCGATTTCGAATGCCCTTTTTGCAGAAAGTTTCAACCCACGTTCCACCAGATTCTGGACCAGTATCAAGATCAGGTGAAATTCGTGTTCAAACACGCCCCGCTTCCGTTTCATCTGAAGGCCCGCCGGGCGCACACGGCCTCGCTTTGCGCCGAGGCACAGGGGAAATTTTGGGAATACCGGGATCTTTTGTTTGAACAGCCCGGCGGTCTTGATCGGGAGCATCTGGTCGGCTACGGCGAAAAGCTGGGACTTTCCATAGATGCTTTTACCGCATGTCTGGATTCCGGCACCTACGCCGAGAAAATCGATCAGGACCTGGCGGAAGGCCATGAGCTCGGCGTCCAAGGGACGCCCACTTTTTTCGTGAACGGGCGCATGCTTTCGGGAGCACAGCCGTTTTTCCGTTTTTCGCAAATGATTGACGAGGAGTTGGAGTTACGGAAATAACGAGGTATAATTGCGACTTTTACGGCCAGGTAACTCCACGGCCAGGTAGCTCAGTCGGTAGAGCAGGGGCCTGAAAAGCCCTGTGTCGGCGGTTCGATTCCGTCCCTGGCCAAAAAAATCAGGGACGGTTCTCGCTAAATATCTATTAAATATAGAGTTGTGCGAGAACCGTCCCTATAAATCCTATGGCCCTTGCTGAAAAAGTCCACATAAAGTTTGGTCGCCGGAAATCCCAACGAAAAAATTTTTTGGCGGTTGGCGCGCCTCATTTTACGCAAAGAGAGATCAATGCCGCGGTGCGCACATTAAGATCGGGCTGGGTCGGCCGCGGTCGCAAGACCGCCGAGTTTGAAGAAAAGTTCAAACGCTTGAAAGCGGCGCCTTTTGCCCATGCGGTCAGCTCCTGCAGCGCGGCCCTCCATCTGAGTTTGCTGGCTTCAGGCATCGGCCCCGGCGATGAAGTGATCACTACGCCGATGACATTTTGCGCCACCTTGAATGCTGTTATTGCGAGCGGTGCCACGCCGGTTCTAGCCGATATCAATCCTATTACTTGGAACATCGATCCCGTTCGAGTGGAACGAAAGATCTCCCCAAAGACAAAAGCCATTTTGGTCGTCCATTTCGGCGGACGGCCGTGTGAGCTGGATTCCTTGATGGAAATCGCGAAAAAATTAAATCTCAAACTGATCGAAGACTGCGCCCATGCGCTTGAGGCCGAGTATCGCGGGAAAGCCGTCGGCACCTTCGGAGATTTCGGGTGTTTTAGTTTTTATGCGACCAAAAGTCTCACGACCGTGGAAGGGGGAATGATCCTCGCGAAAAAGGAGGAGGATTGGGAACGGGTGAGATTGCTTTCCAATCAGGGAATGGATCAGGATGTTTGGAACTGTTTCAAGGGAAATACGTTTAAAACCTACCGGGTGCTTTCGCAAGGGTTCAAATATTCGATGACCGACCTTCAGGCATCCATCGGCCTTCCGCAAATAGCGCGCCTTGAACCCGCTTGGCGGAGGCGCAAAGAAATTTGGGAGCATTATCACCGGGCGTTTCAGGTTCTCCCGGTCGGCCTGCCGGCCGCGCCGGATCCGGACACAAAACACGCCTATCATTTATTTCCCATTGTGCTTAACCGGAAGGAGGCGGGCCTTTCCCGGGATCAATTCGCTTCGAGCATGAAACGCCGCCGAATTGGGGTCGGCATTCATTATCTTTCGATTCCGGAACATCCTTATTATCAAAAGACCTTTCATTGGAAACCCGAAGATTGTCCACATGCCGAAAAGGCGGGGCGTGAAACAGTGAGCTTGCCGCTTTCGGCACATTTGACGAAGCGGGACGTTCGGGAAGTAATCCGGGCCGTTTCCCGTATTCTGGGCTGATGCCAGACACGTCCGAGCAGAAGGGCCAATTTCCAGACCAAGCGGTTGTCCGGCTGGTGCAGTCGGGGGATCGGAACGCTTTTGAAATTTTGGTGAAGCGGCATCAAAGCAAAATATTAAATCTTTGTTATCGGCTGTTGGGAGAAACCGGAGGCGCCAGGGAACTCGCGGCCGACATTTTTGCCGAGGCATTCCGCTCCATTCGGAGCTTCCGCGGTTCTTCCCAGTTCGGAACCTGGCTTTATCGGATCGGATTGAACCGGGTGTATTCTTATTTGAGGCATGCCGCCCGAAAACGCACCTTGGAAGAGCCGCTTATTCCCCCCGATCAAAATCAGGAACGCTCCCTCCCTGCCGAAAGCGTTCATCCGCTTGAATCGTTGGAGCTTGATGAACAACGGCTCCGCATCCGGCAGGTCCTGGCCGCGCTTTCCAAAGACCATGCGGAAATTTTGATTCTACACGATATCGAAGGGCTTTCGTATGAGGAAATAGGCGAGCTGGTCCGGCTGCCGGGCGGCACCGTGATGAGCCGGCTAAGCCGTGCGCGGGAGGCGTTTCGAAAGAAATGGAACCGTCAGGTGTAAAATCATATTTGCTTCCACCTCCTTTCTTTGGTATATTCTTACCAGTAAGAAAGTAAGATGAGGTTCATATGGAAGCGCTTGAAGTCACGAAACTTTCGTCCAAAGGGCAGGTGGTCTTGCCCCAAGGAATCAGAGAAAAACTCCGTCTTGAGGCGGGAGCAAAGTTTGTTGTGATCGGGGAAGGAGATGTGGTTATTTTAAAGAGGCTGGAGGTCCCGGCCCGGGAGCAGCTCAAAGAATTGATCAAGGAATCCAGGGTCTATGCCCGAAAAACAGGATTGAAGCGATCCGATATTCCCAGGGCCATTAAACAAATAAGAACCAAGCTGTAATGAAAGCTGTTCTTGACACCAATGTCCTTGTTTCGGGGATATTTTTCGGGGGTGTTCCCGGGAAGATTTTGGAGGCCTGGACAGAGAGCCGATTTGAGATTTATGTGACGCCTCATATTCTGGGCGAATATGCCGGCGCACTGAGTGCCTACGGTGGAAAAAGTGCAGAATCCCTGAAAGATGATTTGCCAATAGCCAATAGGGTCAGGGCTTTACATTTGACATGATGTTTTTCTTATGGTAGCGTGCCTTCCGTTATGGCCCGTCCTTTACGCATTGAATATCCAGGCGCTTTTTATCACGTCTATACCCGAGGATTGGAACGGCGAGAAATTTTCCGGGATCCGAAAGATTACGAGAAGTTTTTAATCATTCTCGCGGCGGTTCAGAAAAGCGTCTCTTTTCTTTGTCACACCTATTGTTTGATCCCGAATCACTATCATCTGTATCTTGAGACCCCGCAGGGGAATCTTTCAAAAATCATGCAGGAGACGAATGGCCGCTATACGCAATATTACAACCGCCGGTACAAACGGGTGGGGCCGCTCTTTCAAGGCCGTTACAAGGCAAAGCTTATCGATCAGGATAGCTATAGCTTACAGCTCGCCCGATACATTCATTTAAATCCTGTGAAGGCGAAGATGGTAAGCCAGCCGGAGGATTGGAAGTGGTCAAGCTACGGAGCATTTATAGGACACATGAAGAAAGCTGAATTTTTAGAGACGGAGTGGCTTTTGACTCAGGTAGGACATGATTGCAAAGAATTCAAGAAGTTCACAATCGATGGATTGGAAAGCAGCTGGGATCCTTTGGAGTCAAGCGGAAAAGGTCCTGTCTGGGGGACCGAGGAGTTTATCGAAAAGATTAGGAGCAAGTTTGTGAAGAAGGAAAAAGACAGTGCTTTAACAGGGTTGAGGGAGCTCAAGAAGGATGAGCGGGTGAAAGCGGTTGACGATTGCGTTAGGAAACTGAAATGTGAAGAGGATCTCAAGAGGAAGCTCAGAATTTATGGACTCAAGAAATTTACAGCCTTGAGTCTCAAGGAAGTGGGAGAAAGGGTTGGAGGGATGAAACCGGTTGCGGTGAGCCAGGCCATGCGTCGCTTTGAGATGGCCGCCAGGCAAGACAAATTTATCGCTTCTTTTGTAGAAAAACTTGTGTCAAATGTAAAGCCCTGACCCCAACCTGGCCAACCTGCATTTTTAGAAAGTCAAAAAAAGATCAAACCGGCGGGAATAAAATCCAAAGCGGTGCTACTAACTTAAGTGATGGGCCAGAAATTCCGGCCCGTCATCCTAAGGAGCGTAAGCGACGAAGGATCTCAGAGATTCTTCGCTCGGGCTTTTCGCCGCCCTCGAAGAGGGACGCTCAGGATGACAGACGAAGGGATTAGCGATGGACGAAAAATTGAATTCATACCGCGAAGTGGAAGAAATGCTCGGGAGTCTGGGCCGGGAGCAGTATCCCGTCGGTGAAACTGTGGACTTAATCGGGCTGATTCGAATACGGATGGAACATCCGATTTTGCCTGCTTGGGTGGCGTTTCGCCCCGCCCTTGCCACCGCCTTCGTTTTAGCTGTTGTAGGCGGTCTTTTTTGGGGGCTTCAACTGGTAAACGATCTTCCCTTCAAGAATCGTCAGGAAAGCCGATTTCTAGCGCAGGAAATCGATGTACGCGGCATTGTCGTGGGTAAAACAGGCAGCGGTTTGGAGACGCAAAAATTGGAGGTTATCCCAAGGGATTCAATTGCGACGGATGAACAGTCCTCTCTGACCGTGTATTTGCCGGGGGCAGGATATATTCATCTCCCGAAAGAAACGCACTTTTCACTCTCGGAGGCGAAACAGAATATCGAAACCGGCCTCATGAGCTACGCACTTATGTTAGACAAAGGCTCGCTTTATGCGCAGCTGCCCGAGTTTCAATCCGGTTCTTTTTTAACGGTCGAAACCCCGGCCGGGTTTGTCCGCGTGACCGGAACCGACTTTCTTTTGGGTATTGACAAAGACGGTTCCACATCCGTTTTTGTTCTCACCGGATCTGTGGAAACTGAAGCCCGCAGGAAGCCGAATTCTGTCATGCCGGTAAAAAGCGGGTCCCGTGCTTTGATTTTACCTGATTCGAGTGGTACTCTTTTAGTGAACGAGCTTAGTCCTGATCAACAGATAAAGTTAAAAACGGACTTTGAACATATTTTCGGCAAAATTCTTGCGCATGACACCGCGCAAAAACAAATCAAAGAACGCAGCATTAAAATTTTATGGCGTAAAGATGAATAGGCATAAAACCGGGAGCATTCAAGCTTCCGGTTTTCTTTGTGGAATGGGTGAGCTATGAACAAACAAATGACGGTGGAGGCGAATATCTTGGCCGGTGCTTTTAAATGGCCCGCCATTCTTTTGGTCACCCTCATCCCGCTTGCTGTTTATGTTGCGACGCTTTGCCCCACCGTGTACGGCGGAGACAGCGGGGAACTGATCGCTGCTTGCTATACGCTCGGAATCGCCCATATTCCCGGCCACCCTCTGTATGTTCTGATCGGAAAACTATTCAGCTATCTGCCGATCGGGGATATTGCTTACCGGATTAATTTGATGTCGGCCGTCTTCGCCGCGCTTGCGCTTGGGTCTTTGTTTATACTTCAGAATCTTTTATTCACCCCCTCACCTATATCCTCTCCCCCTTCAAGGGGGAGAGGGGAAGCCTGCCTGCCGGCAGGCAGGGGTGAGGGGGAGCTTCCTTCATTTGAAAAAACAGCACTTTTGGTTCTGGCCGTTTTGGCGTTTGGTTTTTCCGAAACCTTCTGGCATTATGCCACCGCGGCGGAAACTTATACCGGAGGGATTTTTTTCCTTGCCGTTTTGATCGTCATGCTTGTGCGCTATGACATGACGAAAAATATCCGGCTTCTTTACGGGTTTAGTTTTGTTTTCGGCTTGAGTCTGGGGTTTATCCTGAACCACGTCCTCCTCATCCCGGCGTTTCTTTATTGGATTTTTACCGCGAAGTCGAGGTTAAAGACGTCCCAATTCATTTATTGCGCGCTCCTTTGGCTTGCGGGTTTTTCGATTTACGGGTTTGAACTGATCCGCATGGCTGAGCATCCGGCAATTCATTTCGGAAACCCGGACAGTTTGTCGAGGTTAATCGACAATATTTCCGGCGGAATTTATCGGAAGGCGATGGTCGGCCAGATCAGCATTCATAAAATTCTGAACCGGCTTGCTTTTTCGGCCGCCTGGTTTTTTCAGGAATTTCGGTATGGGCTGATTCCATTTATCGCGCTCGGCGCTTATCAGCTGGCGCGCCGAAACCGGCGCCTTTTTATGTTCTCGCTGATTGCCGTCTCCACCATCATCGCCGGCACCATTTTGGCCTACAGTTTTGATTTGAGCATTGACAAGAAAAGTTATTATCTCCCCATTTATCTTTTGTGCTCGCTTTGGATGGCAGCGGGTTTCACGCTGGCAAGGGCCTGGGCGGCCGGGAAAAATATCCCGGTTTATGTTTTTTACGGCGTGCTGCTTGCGGCGCTTTGTTTTGAATTTGGCGCAAATTACAAGCGCGTGGACAAACGCGGTAATTTCCTGTTTTACGACATGGCAAAAGCCGCTTTCGAAACCGCAGAGCCGAATGCCGTTATTTTTTTGGATGGGGAATGGCTGACCTTTCCGATGATTTATTTAAGAGTGGTCGAAGGGATAAGACCCGATGTGACCTTGTATGACCGGAATAATAATGTATTTGAATCTTTTTACCGTTTCTCCACCTTGGACCTTGAAACCGCGCTGGACGATCGCGACATTCAGGAAGATGAGTTTATTTCCAAAGCGGAACATCCGGTTTATTTTACAAAATTCAGGCAGCTTAAACGTGCGGGCGGCGCAGCTTTGGCGCCCGAAGGGCTCCTGTACCGGGCGGTCAAAGAGGGCCGGAAGGCCAAAGTCGAGGAACGGTTTTCCGAATATCAGATTCGGAATTTAAATGAGGCACGGCTTGAGCGCGACCCGGCCAGCATGCGCCTCCTGGCGCATTATTATTTTTTGCGCGGCGAAGGTTTTTTGCACGATAAAAATCAGGCAAAAGGGCTCGAGGCCCTTCGAAAAGGGGAGTCGCTTCTCGTTGAGATGTATGCGCAATATGACGTGCTTGCCTATATTTATTACCGCTACGGCCGCTTTGAGGATGCGATGAGAATATTTGAAAAGGAAATTGACCTCTTTCCCGATTATGCGCCCACCTATAAAAATATCGGAATTCTTTATTATGAAAAACTAAACGACCGGGAAAAAGCCAAGGGGTATTTTAAGAAATATTTGGAAATTAATCCGCGGGCGTCTGACCGGGGTTTATTTTTGAATCTGATCAATGGGATTGCGGGGGTGCTCGGATGATTTGGGGAGCGGGGTTAGGGCCAAACAAATCACATTCCACGCAAAGCCGGCGAGCTTTCGCACAGGGTAAGACGATGGGGCACGGACCGAGCGGTCGGTCAACGGATAGACCGGAATGCGGCCGGAGAGCTTCCAAATCAGGACCGGGAGTGTTTTGTGAAAGCGGTTATATTCCGGCCGGGTTAATATTTGGTGGTATGCTTTTTTCCCTATGTACAGAGAGGAGCCGATATCCGAAATGTTAAGCCCCAGCGATTTCGAAAAGATATTGAACGCAAGGGATCCGATTTTTCGGAAAGCCGAAGGGTATTTTCGGTTCTTTCGGACAATTTGCATAGCGGCCGCACCGCGCTTCCTAAATTCAGACACGATGGCCGGAATGTCCGGCAGATTTTCTTTCATGTCGACGGGGAAGGTAAGCGCCAAATCACCCGAGGCATGTTTAAGCCCTTCGATAATGGCTTGGCACTGGCCTGCGTTCCGTTCAAGCCGTATCAATCGGAATAATATCCCCTCACCCCTGCCTGCCGGCAGGCAGGCTTCCCCTCTCTCCCTAGAAGGGGGAGAGGAGATAGGTGAGGGGGTGGAATCCGTGCTTGCGTCGTCTACGAATATGATTTCGCAGTTAAAGGGCCACTCGCGGACAAGCACGCTTAATCGTTCCACAAAAGGCCCGATGAGCGGCGCGTTATTGAAAACGGGAATGATGAGTGAAAGCAGCATATCGTTAGTGTAGCAAAGAAAGTGAAAACGATGAAGCAGGGAATCGAAATTGAAATCTTAAAGCAAGAGGAGCTGGGGCGGCTTAAGACCGTGCTGGAAGAGGACCGCTTTGACCCTTACCGGAAATACAAAATGGCGCCGGCCCCAAAAAGGGTCGAATACCGCTTGGCGCGGCTTGCAAAAGATCAAGCAAGCGACGCAGATCATAATTTTACCATTGAAATTTCAGAAGACCGGCCGGCCGCGTTTGCAGCGGTCAAGCGTCATGCCCTTGCCTCCGAAACCTTCGGATTGACGATGGGCCAAATTGAAATCTCAATCGGCCGCGGAGGCGAGTGCCATTTAGATGACCTTTTGGAAGCCGCGGTTTCCGAGGCCCGTGAGCGCGGCTTTCAGCATTTGGCGATTTCCATTGATGGTTCCGATATTGCGCTGCTTGGCGCCGCCCAGGGAAAAGGTTTTTTTCTGACCGCCGCTCAAATCATGTTCCTTTATTTCTTCCGGCCCGCGCATCCTTTGAAGGCGATTGATAGGCATTCCGTGAGGAAATACACATCCCGCGATTATGAGCAGGTGCTTGAGATTGCCCGCGATTCGTTTGGCCACAACATGCGGTTTCACCGGGACCCTTATTTGGATCACGGCCAAATCCCGCAATTTTATTTGAAATGGCTGGAGCATTTGATTCGGGAAAGCAGGGGTCAATTCGCTTATGTTTCTTGTTTGGGAAATGAAACAACCGGGTTTTTGTTTGGGCGATTCGACCCTTTGTTTTACGAGACAACAGGCGTGCGGAAACTGGGGGAGGGGCTTTCGGGAGTAGGTGAAAGAGGGAAAGGCAGTTATCCCGCCCTCTGGGCCGGCGCTTTAAAGGGCCTCGAGAATGACGTCGATATTTTTGAGGCACAGTGTTTGCTTGAAAATACAGAGGTGATCAGGACTTTGACGGCTTTTGATTTTCAATTGGTCCGTTCGCAGTATGTGATGCACCGCTATTTGGGTGAAAAAGAATGAAGAAAAAATTAATTGTTTTATCCCTATTTTTGATGACGCTCGGCTTTGCAGGGTCCGCCGAGGCCGCGACACTTTATTGGATAGGCGCCGACGGCGGCGATCCTACTGTTGCCAGCAACTGGACCGCCACGAACCCAACCGCTTGCAGCGGCACGGCTGCCTCGGCCGCGCCCGGCGACAGCGACATCATGCAGTTTGACGCTGACTGCGACAATGGCATGACTTTGACAGGCAACTATTCCGTGGGCGCCCTCCGTATGGCGAACGGCTATACCGGCACCGTTGACATGAACGGATATAATCTTACTTTGAGCAGTGCCACGCTCAGCACCATTCTCAGTGGCGGGACTCTTCAAGTCGGCACTGGCACCTTAAACGTTGTTTGTCTCGCTTGGTCTCAGACCGCCGGCATAGTCGATGCCACAAACGGCAATTTGAATTTCGATATTGCTTTCTCTACAAGTGCTGCCTCTACCGGCACGCTGAAGCTGCCCTCCACAGGTACTGCGACCTTTGCCGCAAACTTTTCGATCGTCTCAAGTAATTTCACGCTTACCCATAACAGCGGTACGGTCACATTTGATGGTTCGAGTGACCAGACCTTCGCTTCTAAGGACAAAACCTTTTATAATATCTCACACACAGGAACAGCGACTCTGCAACTCGTTACTAATTCGCTGACGGCGGACGGCACGTTCACGAATTCCGGAAGCGGCGCGTTTGACGCCAACGCTCTTGCCGTAACGGTCGCAGGGCTTGTCACCGTGAGCGCCGGAGAATACAAAGCAAGCACGGCCACGCAAACGTTCAACGGTGGGCTCACGATTTCTGGTGGCACATTCACCGGCTCCTCCGGCGTAGTGGACGTCAATGGGGCGCTCACGCTTTCTTCCGGTACGCTCACGGCGCCCTCCGGTACGTTTACCGTTTCCGGCAACTGGACAATTTCCGGTTCTCCCACATTTACGGCTGGTACCAATACCGTCACTTTAGACGGAACTTCTGGCACCATAGACATCACTTCCGCAGGAAAGAGCTTCTATAACCTCACCATAAATGACGGTGGAGGGACAGCTACTTATGAAGTGGAAGATGCGCTGGATGTAGACAATAATTTCACGATTTCGGGCGGCACCGTCGATGTCAAGTCCGATGAGAACAATTCGATTACGGTGGGCGCAGGCTGGACGAATAGCGATACCTTCACCGCGCGCAGCGGCACGGTGACAATGAATGGAACCTCGGGAACTTTGGACATCGTATCCGGCGGCTCTTCCTTTTACAATCTCACCTTGAACGACGGCGGCGGCACAGCCACCTTTGAATTGGAGGATGCCCTTGACGTTAACAACAACCTCACCATCACAGGCGGCACGCTCGATACCAAATCGGGGGAAAATAATTCCATTGCCATAGGCGGCAACTGGGCGAACAGCGATACGTTTACTGCCCAGAGCGGTACAGTCACCTTCGATGCAGGCGATACGGACAATACGATTAACCCCGGTTCCTCTTCTTTTTACGGGCTTACCTTTAACAATGCCTCGGGTGCCTGGGATTTAACCACAAATAATGCCACGGTCACAAATACGCTGACGATCACGGCCGGCATCTTTGATTTAAATTCAAAAAATCTCACTGCGACTGGTGCTACTTTTTCAAATACCGGGACGTTAAGACTTGCTGGCGGTGAAACCGTCACCGGTCTTACCATGGATACTGATTCAGGCACGGTGACCTATGACGGCACGGGGACTTATTCGTCGCTTGCGGCGGGAAGCAGCTATTACCATCTCACGTTTAACGGTTCGGGAGGAAGCTGGACCTTGGCTGCCAATTTGGATGTGAATGGGACGCTTACCATCACCGCCGGCACGCTAGACGCCTCAACCTCCAATTATTCAATTAATGTAGCGGGCGACTGGTCCAATTCAGGCACCTTTACCGAGCGTTCGGGCACAGTCACGTTTGACGGTTCGGCAGCCCAGGCCCTAAACGGTGAAACATTTTATAATCTCACCATCAATAACTCGGCCGGTTCGCCGGGTGATTCCACGGATGTTGATCCTTCGGCTGCAGTTACCGTTTCGAATACCCTGACGGTTACGGACGGACAGTTTCAGCCGCATACCGGGACCCAGGTTAAAACGGTTACCATAGAGACCAACGGCATATTAAAACCCGATGCCGGCGCCTCGCTCACCGTCACCGGCAGCTGGACCAATTCGGGGACGTTTACAGCAAATACGGGAACGGTCACGGTCGCAAATGCAAGCAGCAATCTGGGGGGCGGTTCGGGCTCTTCGAAGCAATTTTATAATTTAACGATCAGTGCGACGACGACCAGTTTCACAACCACATTGACAGATGCTTTGGAGGTTACCAATACGCTGTCCTTAAGCGGAAGCGGCGGTTCCGGCGGCTTTTCTCCCACGCTCGACGTGAGCACAAGCAATTATGGCATCACTGTCGGAAATAACTGGACGGCGTCAAATTCGGTTTTTACCGCCAGAAGCGGCACCGTGACCTTTAATGCCACCGACACGGGCAATACGATTAGTCCTGATGGGGATTCTTTTTACAATATTACGTTCAATGGATCAGGGGGAGAATGGATTTTACAAGCTGCCACAACTGTCAGCAATAATCTAACCATTACAAACGGTACTCTAGATACCAAATCAGGATCCAATTATGGAATTACAGTAGGCGGCAACTGGTCCAATGCCGGCACCTTCACCGCCAGAAGCGGCACGGTTACCTTTAATGCGACTGCCACAGGCAAGACGATTACGACAGGCGGATCCAGTTTCTATGACCTTACCTTTAATGGAGTGGGTGGAGGATGGACACTTCAAGATGCGGCCACCGTCTCTGATGTCCTTACCATCACCAATGGTACTCTGAGCGCCGGCTCTCAGACACTGACTCTTTCCGGTACGACAGGGACTCCTTTTAGTAACTCCGGTACATTCACCGCCTCAACTTCCACGGTTTCGTACACAGGTAACTATAGCTCAAGCAATACCACGGTCGCCAATGTCACTTATTACAACCTGACGCTTAATAATTCTTCAGAGACATTTGTCTTAGCTGGCAATACGACCGTCAGCAACAATCTCACGATCACAGCCGGGACTTTAGATACCGTAAGTGGGAGTAACTACAGTTTAACAATCGGTGGCAATTTCTCCAATGCCGGCACCTTCACCGCCAGAAGCGGCACGGTTACCTTTAATGCGACTG
>CAYJWM010000024.1:16184-21618 GCA_964373885.1 uncultured bacterium
TAAGTGGGAGTAACTACAGTTTAACAATCGGTGGCAATTTCTCCAATGCCGGCACTTTTTATTCGCGCAGTGGGACGGTGACTTTTGACGGCACGGCTTCCGGTACGCTGGTGACAGGCGGCACGGGTTCCGGTTATGATTTTTACAATGTAACGATTAATAAAACCTCGGCCACAGATTCGGCCGATAATTTGGCGGTTGCAACCAATAGTTTAGTCATCAGCGGAACGCTCACCATCACCGACGGAGAATTTCTTCAGGAAGGAAATGTGGATGTGACGATCGCCACTGTCTCTGTCGCCGCGGCCGGAAAATGGAATATCACGGGCGGAACCACGAGCGACAAAGTGGTTGTAACCATTGGTTCGGGCGGTGTGACCAATGCGGGGACCATTACGTTTAACGGCCTTGGCGGAGCAAGCGCGGGCGGCGATAGCGATGTGATTCAAATTCGCTCTTCGACCAGCGGCACACAGCGCACTTGGACTTCTTCAGGAAGTCCCACGTTCACGATGACGGACGTGGATGTGAAAGATCAAACCACTTCGCCAACCACGTTTAAGATCACCGTGTTGAGCGGCACAAACAGCGGAAACACAACGCGCTGGTTGTTTGATCAAGTGGTGGATCATTTGGCGATTACCACCACTCAATCCACCACCGTATCAATCGGTTCTTCCATTTTGGTGACCATTGCCGCAAAAGACAATGCGGACAGTACCATTCAATCGGGCTACTCGGGAGACAAAACGCTTACCTTCAGCGGTGCCTCCGTCACTTCCGCCGGACAATATGCCACGGCAAGTGATAAAAACAATTTTGACGTTAATTTCGGGACGGCCACCACCGTGAACTTCGCATGCGGGGCCAATGGCTGCACGGCCACTTCAACCTTGAAACTTTATGTCGCCGAGTCGATTTCGATTGACGTTTCGGACGGCACTTACAGCACGACGGGTTCCGCCGATTATGATTTGGATTTGACCATCAGCTCTTCAGGCGCCACCACCTTGAAATTCACAACCGGGCCGGGCTCTTCAGCAACTGCTTCCGTGAATTTTACGACTCAACCCATCGTTGCGATCGTCGATGGTTACGGAAATACGGTGACGGGGGATTCCACAAGTAAAATTACTTTGACCGCCGTGCTGGCAAGCGACGGCACGACGGTGGCACCGGGCACTTTGTCAGCCGACGCAAACCCCGTTACGGTCACTTCCGGCGCGGCGACGTTTAGCGGCGTCAAGTACAACCAATCCGGGACCATCAAATTGAAAGCCGCTTCCGGTTCTCTCACCGCCGCCTTGAGTGCGGAGATCAAAGTGGTTTCCACCAAGGGCTCTGTATATTTGACCGACGTGAACGGATTGGAGAAGCTTGGCTACTCGATCGGTGAAGCGGTTTATATCAAAGTGACGGATGACGATGAAAATACGGATTCCGCAACCAAACAGACGGTCAAGGTAACCATTACGAGTCAGAGTTCAGGCGATACGGAAGAGGTAACGCTTGAAGAAACCGACAATAACACCGGAATTTTTACGAATAAAGGCGGCACCACTGCTCCGCATGCGCCTCTTCCCAGCGCCATTCGCGCGGCCGGAATTCCGGGCAATTTCATACTTGAAGTTCCGGCCTCAGGAGGCACGATTGTCGCTCAATATGTCGATGATGATGACTCGGCTGATTTGACGACGGATTCCGCCTCTTTTGGCAGCGTCAGTTTCAGCGTGATCGCCAATGTTACCGGTCCCGTAAAAGCAGGGGCTCCGTTCGATCTTCTCATTACGGCCATGAGCGGAGCAGGGGGAACGGGCACACCGCTTGTAAGCTACAGCGGTTCTGCCGTGCTTTCGGTCAATTATGTGTCTCCTTCATCCGGGACCAAAACAATTTCGCCTGCCTCTGCTTCTGCCTTTTCAGCTGGGATGGCGACGGTTTCGGTTCAATATCAGGATGCTGGCAAAATCAAAATCAAAGTGACGGACTCGACTGAAACCACGATGACCGGTGAATCACAGGAGCTTGTCATGATTCCCGCTTCGTTTCACGTATCAATTCCCGTAGCGCCGCTTACCATCGGAAAGGATTTTGATATGGTCGTTACCGCGCGAAACATTTCGGGGGAGACAACGCCCAATTATCAAGGGACGGTAAACCTGAAAGCCGGCTCTGATGGAGGAGGATCGGCGGGGACACTTTTGGTGGCAAGCGGCAGTTCATTTTCAAACGGCGTGTGGACTTTGACCAATCGATATGGGTTCTGGGGAAAAATTTATATTTCCGCAACCGATTCAGTTTACGATGACGCGGCCGGCCAGTCCAAAACTGTTGATTTCATCCCTGAGAAGCTGGAAGTGAAGTTAAGCCCGCCGCCCTCCTCAAGCCGTGCCGCAGGCGGGCTTTATACGTATTACAGCGGAGAAACCTTCACGGTCACCATTCGCGCGCTCGACTCAAGCGGGAAACTCGTTTCCAATTACGGCGGCGGCGTTCAGATCAAGACGACGTCCAGTTTTACGATGCCGGCGAATTATCAGTTCGACGCCTCGAATCAGGGAGAACACAGTTTTGACGTATTGACGGCAGGCGATCAAGCACCCTTTACGGTGGAAGCCAAAGACAGCGCCTGGCCGCAAGTGGCGGGCGTATCCACGCCTTCTGCTGAAGTTGTGACGGTGACCGTTCAAATCGAATCGACGTACGGAACTACCGGCCAACCGGTTCAGGTGCAGGTGCGTCTTGTGGATTCGCAGGGCCGCACGGTGACACAGGACAGTACGACCGTTGTCCATCTGACTTTTTACGTGAACGGAGAAAAACTTTCGGAAGATAGTTTGCTTCCGACGGTCACCCTCCCACAATCGCAATCGCTTACTTTTAGGAACGGGGTGGCAAGTTTTACCGTTTCGTCTTCTGAAATCAATACGATCACGGTTTTTGCCAAGCCCGGCGCCGGCTCATTTGTTCAGGAATCGCTTCCGGGAACCGTTCACATTGGTTCGATCGGCAGCCGGAATGTGCGCATTCTGAGCTGGAATGAAGTTCGCACCTCAGAGAGGGCTCAGCCTGCTGTTTCCGATCGGAAGAGTATTGTGCTACAATAAATTCTACAAATTCCCTCTCCCTCTTTAGAGGGAGAGGGCTAGGGTGAGGGTGAAAAAAGGTGCCGATTTGCCCCCTCACCTTAATCCTCTCCCCCTTTGGGGGAGAGGAGAAATCGTGGGTAAAAACA
Source organism: uncultured bacterium (assembly GCA_964373885.1). Lineage (GTDB taxonomy): Bacteria > Omnitrophota > Omnitrophia > Omnitrophales > Danuiimicrobiaceae > CAYJWM01. The sequence continues at coordinate 19,420 of CAYJWM010000024.1, forward strand.
GTCAAATTGGAAATCATTAACTCCTAACCTCAGGGATTAACATCCGTGCTGGAAAAAAAACTGGAAGTTTTTTTGCACGACCGCTTGAAAATAAGCGGCACCCTTTCCGAAGCCGATCAGAAGAATATTTTTGAGGAAAGGAAAAAGACCGGCAAACGCTTTATCGACCTGATCACCCGTCTTGACGTCCAGGCCCAGGCGGAAGTTTTGAAATTGATGAGCGAATTTTACCAGGTGCCGTTTCTGGACCTGGATCATTTGCAGGATGTGGACCGCGACGCGCTTAAATTGATCCCGGAAAAACTCATCCGCTATTTTAAGGTCTTCCCCGTAAAGAAAACAAAGCAGGACCTGACGGTCGCCATGGTCGATCCGCTGGACGTCGTCTTGGTCGACCGGCTCAGCCAATACGCGAAGCTTGAAATCGTGCCGGGTTTTGCCCCGGAAGGCGCCATTCAGAAAGCGATTGACCGCGCGCTCGGCCCCATGGATACGCTCGGGAAAGCCATCCGGACGATCAGCGGGGGAGAAAAGGGCTTCGAACACACGACACCGATTGACTCCGGGGAAGCGCGCGAAGACAGCTCCACGCCGGCTTCCACTGTCCATTTGGTGAATCTAATCGTCGAAAAGGCGGTTCAAAGCGCTGCCAGCGATATTCATCTCGAGCCGTCGGAGAAATCGTTTTACATCCGCTACCGGGTTGACGGCGTCCTTCATGATTATTCTCCTCTTCCGCCGAAGTCAATGGAGGCCTCCATTATTTCCCGCTTAAAAATCATGGCCTCACTTGACATCGCGGAGAAACGGCTTCCCCAGGATGGCCGCATTCAATTCCGGATCAAGGACAAAGAAATCAATCTGCGCATTTCCACTTTTCCGACCATTTACGGTGAGAATGTCGTCATCCGCGTCTTAAACCGTGCAGAATCGATCCTGTCATTGGAACAAATAGGGTTTTCGGAAGAGGTCCTGACACAATTTGAACGGCTCGTCGTGCGGCCTTACGGGATTATTTTGGTGACCGGTCCGACCGGCAGCGGGAAAACCACCACGCTTTATGGAGCACTGGATAAAATCAACACGGCCGAGCGGCACATCATCACATTGGAAGACCCCGTGGAATACCGCATGGAGCGGATCCGCCAGTCGCAAATTGACGTCAAAAGCGGCTTAACCTTCGCCCGCGGTTTGCGGTCCATCATGCGCCAGGACCCGGATGTGATTATGATCGGAGAAATACGGGATTTGGAAACGGCTACCATTGCCATTCAAGCGGCGCTGACGGGACATCTGGTTTTGAGCACGCTTCACACCAATGACGCGCCGGCCGCGGTGACGCGCCTTTTGGACATGGGCGTCGAGCCGTTTCTCATTTCTTCTTCGCTGACCGGCGTTTTGGCCCAGCGGCTGGTGCGGATTTTGTGCCAAAATTGCAAGCAGTCCTATACGCCCGAGAAATCCCTGCTGGAGCGGCTTGGCTGCGCCAATGCCAAAGGGCCTCTTCATTATTCAAAGAAAGTCGGATGTGAACAATGCAAAGAGACGGGTTTTCGCGGCCGCATCGGCGTCTTTGAGCTGATGATTCCCGACGACGAAATACGCTCGCTCATTGTGAAAAAAGAGTCCGCCGAGGTCATCCGAAAAACCGCCCTTGAGAAAGGGATGAAAACTTTAAAAGACGACGGCATCCGTAAGGCCCAGGCGGGCCTGACCACCCTCGAAGAAGTCCTCCGCGTCACCCAAGAATTTTAACCTCCAAAAAAATCGAAAAATAAAAGAGTCGGCTTGTCTCTCGCGGACGCTGCGCGCGGATCATTTTGGCCCGTCCGGCCAAGCAAAAATGATCCGTGCTCGCTCGGTTCCTCGCATCGATTTCGAGCTGGAAATCGAATGCTCGTCAACGCCGCTTGAGACAACCGACTCTTCTGATTTAGGAACAAGTTAATAATTAACAAGAAGAATGCACGAAAACCCTTTTCCCGAGCGAGATAGCGAATCTTTGTCTCCTGCAAATGATTTCGTAAATTGCAGCGAAGCAGTCGTCGCAGACGGCAGGGGAAACGGCATTGGATACGCTGTCATTGCGAGGACGGCAAAAAGCCCGGACGAAGCGCTCCCGTTTGTCATTGCGAGCCCGCCAGAGGCGGGCGCCTGCCTGCCGGCAGGCAGGAAGCAATCTGACGCGAGATGCTTCGG
>CAYJWM010000025.1:0-19272 GCA_964373885.1 uncultured bacterium
CAAACAATGTGTCATCCTGAGCCTGCCTGCCGGCAGGCAGGCGATAGCGAAGGATCTATGTGCATAGATTCTTCGGCCTTCGGCCTCAGAATGACAAGGATATGAAATGAAAAAATTCAATTGGGATGAGTTTAAAAAGTGGATGACCAAAGGCCAGATTTGGAAATCCATGTTCCGCCACGGCTACACGACCGACGACCGCGACCGGGCGCTGACGGTGCTTACAAACGTGTTTTTCCATCTCCATCCGGTGAAAGTCAGAAAATCCGGCGCGCGCTTTGGATTTACCTGGTGCGCGGGCGGACTTTCCTTTTTCGTATTTCTCACGCTTGTCGTTTCCGGCATTCTCCTCATGTTTTATTACCGTCCCACCGTTGAATACGCCTACAATGATATTGTGGCTTTAAGGGAGCATGTCCCTTTCGGGATTATGCGTGAGCTCCATCGCTGGGGCGCGCATGCCATGGTGATCACCGTGTGGCTTCATATGTTCCGCGTGTTTATGACCGGTTCTTACAAACCGCCGCGCGAGTTTAACTGGGTGATCGGCGTCATGCTTCTCGTGCTCACCATGCTGCTCAGTTTTACCGGATATCTTCTGCCGTGGGACCAACTTGCGATTTGGGCCATCACCGTCGGTTCCAATATGGCGCGCGCCACTCCTTTTCTCGGCCATGAAGGGCCGGGCGCATCACTGCTCGCCATCGGGGACATTCAGCTCGTGCATGCGGGGGATGATGCGAAATTTGCGCTTTTGGGCGGCCGCTTTGTGGGCGCGGCGGCGCTGCTCCGGTTTTACATTCTGCATTGCGTGGCTATTCCCACCGTTGTCGTCATTTTGATGGCGGTGCATTTTTGGCGCATTCGAAAAGACGGCGGCATCAGCGGGCCGCTATAATTTCCTTCTCCCTCTTTAGAGGGAGAAGGCTAGGATGAGGGTGATAATAAAGTTGCCTTAAATTTCCCTCACCCTGCCCTCTCCCAGAGGGAGAGGGAAAAACATTAGGAATCTATGGCGCATTTGATCAAAGAGCTCATCAATTCGCTTTCATCGCCGGTGTTTATTTTCTCACTTTCCACCGGTTTCCTTTTTCTATTCCTTTCATTTCCAAAACAATTTACCTCCACGCCAGTGAGCATTTCTCTTGCCGCCGGAATTATCGCGTTTTTCCTGTTCGGGGTGACCGACAAACAGTTCCGCACGATTGTGACCACGCCCGACAATGTCCCGATTGTCGGCATGCTGTTCATCATGATGTATTTCACCTGGTACGCCATGCGCAAGGCGGTGTTAAATGACGAACGACTGGCCCAAGGGAAACCGCCGATTGAAAAGGAAGAGTCCGATCAAAAGGTGCTTGTATTTCCTTATTTGATTTTTATCGAATTCGTGGTGGCGCTTTTTTATTCGATTATGCTCGTCGTGTGGGCCGTTTTTTTGAAAGCGCCGCTTGAAGATCCGGCCAATCCGACCATTTCCCCGAACCCCTCTAAAGCGCCGTGGTATTTTCTGGGGCTTCAGGAACTTTTGGTGTATTTCGATCCGTGGATCGCGGGCGTTTTGCTTCCGACCCTGATTATCGTGGGGCTTTCGGCCATTCCGTATCTGGACCGGAACCCGAAGGGCTCAGGATATTATTCGTTCAAGCAAAGGCGCGTGTGGGTGACGGGTTTTCTTTTTTGTTTTTGGATTTTGTGGATTCTCCTGATCGTGTTCGGCACCTTCCTGCGCGGCCCAAACTGGAACTTTTTCGGGCCTTTTGAGAAATGGGACGTTCACAAGGTGGTGCCGCTTTTGAACGTCAATCTTTCCGAGTTCATTTTTATCAAATGGCTGGGCGAGGGCCTTCCGAAGCAATGGTTTATCCGGGAAGCGCCGGGCATTTTGATTGTGCTCGGCTATTTGATGATTCCGCCGGCACTTCTCGCCAAGACCTTTTGTAAAAAAGCGTTTGAGGAGATGGGCGCCGTGCGCTATGCCATCGCTGCATTCCTGATCCTCATGGTGATCGCGGTGCCGATTAAAATGTATTTGAGATGGGCGTTTAATTTAAAATACATCGTGGCCATCCCCGAGTTCTTCTTCAATATTTAATATCCATGTCAGGCGACCCCAACAAGCTTTATAGCGTTCCGAAAACCATGATGTGGTTTGCGATCGCCTCGATCGCGCTTCTTGTCTCGCTTTTTCTGATGACCTTTCAAGATTATGAGCGCGAATGGAAGAGCTGGCAGAGAAAATTCGTCGCTCTTGAGCGCGACAAGGTGAAAAAAGAGCTGGAGCAAGTCAAAGCCAAGATGGACCCCAAAACCTTGGAAGCGCTTCAAGCGGACAGAAAAAAAGCGGAAGAGGAATTTCAGCGGAATAAGGGCGAATATCAAGATTTGGAGAAAGAAAAAGCCAAGTCAAGCGTTGAACTGGTACAAATCACGATGCGGTATCAGGATTTGAAACAATTTTATGATTCTTATAAATATTTCCTTGAGGAATACCGTGAGAAAAAGGAACAGGAGCATGTCAAAGAATACGAGGAAAAACTGACAAAGCTGGAACCCGAACTTCATGAGGCGAAATTGAAGCAGGAGGAAGCGGAAAAGAAAGTTGAGGAAGTTGAGCGGAAAATAGGCGCCATGAAAGCCAATGAAAAGGAAATCGAGAAAAAGATCAATCAAATGCTGCGCGAGGAACAGCAGCTTGGGCGGCGGCTTAAAAAACTGGACCCCAAAGGGATCGACAAAGCGGCCCAGGAGCTTTTAAACGCGCCCATGCTTGATTTTATCGCTCCTTCGCTTCAGATTCAGCAGGTGGTGCTTGAGGATTTGCACGACGATCTTTATTTCGCAAAGGCGCAGAAAGTTGACCGCTGCACCACCTGTCATCTCGCCATTGACCGCAAGGGTTTTGAAGACGCGCCCCAGCCGTTCCGGACGCACCCCAATCCGGATTTATTTTTAAGCGCGGGTTCCGCCCACCCGCTTGAGAAAATCGGCTGCACGGTTTGTCACGGCGGGAACGGGCACTCGCTCAGTTTTGTGTACACGGCGCACACGCCGCGGAATGAAGGACAGCAAAAAGAATGGGAGAAAAAATATCATTGGCATGAGCTTGAAAAATGGGAAGCCAAGATGCTTCCGCTCGAGCACACGGAGGCGTCCTGCACGAAATGCCACACCGGCGCGATGGAAATTCCCCAAGCGCCGAGATTAAATTTGGGCCGCGAGCTCGCGCAAACGTCCGGCTGTTTCGGTTGTCATACGGTGAAGGGGTTTGAGAACCGCTGGAAAATCGGCCCCGATCTGAAGCATATTCAGAGCAAAGTGGACCGGGAATGGATGATACGCTGGCTTCACGATCCGAAGGCGTTCCGTCCTTCGACGCAAATGCCGCAGATTTTTAATTTGGACAATACGAATTCTCCCGACGATCGGAAAAAATCGGATATCGCGATCGAGGGCATCGCGGCCTATCTTCTGAAACATTCAACTCCCGTCGAATTAAAATCCCCTCCGGCGGAAGGGGACCCCGAGATCGGAAAGAAATTGATTTCCGAGGTCGGCTGTTTCGGCTGTCACAGCTTGGGCGAAACACAAGCCAATCATCACGGGCCGGAGCTTAATTCTCTAGGCAGTAAAGTGGACCGTGACTGGCTTTATACCTGGCTCAAAGACCCCAAACATTTTTCCTCCGATACGCGAATGCCCAATCTCCGCTTAAGCGATGAAGAGGCGGGCCACATCACGAGTTTTCTTTTGCAAAGCCGGAACGACACTTTTGAACAACAGCCGGTCCCTTCCGTAAGTGAAAAAGAATTGGATGAATTTGCTCTCGATTACATGAGCGGCAAAATGAGGCGCTCGGAGGCACTGGAACAGCTCAAGGGAATGGGCCTTCAGCAAAAATTCGAATTTGTGGGGCGGGAAATCATTCTTCAGCAGGGCTGTTTCGGCTGCCACTTGATCGAAGGTTTTGAAACCGCCAAACCCATCGGGACGGAACTGACCAAGGAAGGCCAAAAGGAAGTGGACAAGCTCGATTTTGGTTTCATTGATATTGAGCGCACACGCCAGGCCTGGTTTTTCCAGAAACTTAAAAATCCGAGGATTTTTGACCGCGACAAAGTAAAGGGGTATCACGAAAAATTGAGAATGCCGCAGTTCAATTTTACGGATAGTGAAGCCGAGGCCCTCACGACTTTCTTGTTGAGTTTGCGCGAAGAGGACATTCCGCTTGAGATGCAAAAGCAGTTGAACCTTCACGAGCAGGAAATTGAGGCCGGGCGGTTTTTGACGGCGAAACTCAACTGTTATGGCTGTCATACCGTCGACGGCCATGAAGGCCAAATCCGCGCGCTTTATGAGGATCTTGGAAACGCACCGCCCGTTCTGGACGGAGAAGGCGCGAAAGTCCGGGAAGAATGGCTTTTCCGTTTTCTCCACGGCCCGAGCACCATACGGCCGTGGCTGAAGATCCGTATGCCGACGTTTGGTTTTACGGATGAAGAAACGAATACGCTCATCAAATACTTTTCTAATCTGGCCGGTGAAAAAGTGTCATTTGCGCCCGAGCCGGGCGCCCCCACGCCCGAGATGATTAATGTCGGACGTGACCTCTTCACCAAATTCCGCTGTATTCAATGCCATCTGCCGAGCGCCGCCCAGGGCCTCACCGCTTCTTTTCTCGCCCCGGATTTGGTGCTGACCAAAGACCGCCTGAAGCCCGCATGGGTTGTCGAATGGTTAAAAGACCCGCAGGTGCTTCAGCCGGGCACCATGATGCCCACCTTTTTCTCGGAAGGCACCACGCCTTTTACCGATGTGTTGGACGGGGATGCCATGAAACAAATTCATGCGATCGCCGCCTATCTCATGGCATTTACTCCGGAAGAAGCCGCCCAAGTCCGTCCTCCCGCACCAGTCAAAAAATAGTCGCAAGGTATAGGGACGGTTCTTTAAGACGGCCTTTAATAGGCCGCGATCCGTTGATTATTTTTAACGAATCGTTGCGATTAAAACGAAAGTTTCTAAGAACCGTCCCTATAATCAAAACAATGGAAAAAAGGGCCGTTTTGGGAGATAATGGTTGTCATCCCCGAATGTTTTAATCGGGGATCCAATGGATTCCCGCTAAAAGATTGCGGGAATGACAAGGTAAATGCTGAAAGGAGTTGGAAATGAGTAAGTCAGTTCGTTTTGGAGTATGGTTAGCTGTCTTGGTCCTTATCTATTCCGCCTATGGGTTTGCTGCTGATGTGACGGGGACAGTTAAATTTTCGGGCACTGCGCCTGAGCGCGAACCGCTTTCCATGGCCGCTGACCCCACATGCCTCGCTGCCCATCCGGATCCGGTGTTGTCCGAGAATGTGATTGTCAACAGCAATGGGACGCTTCGAAATGTATTCGTTTACGTGAAGGAAGGTCTTCAAGAGCAGACCGCTCCGGCTCCCACGACGCCCGTCACGCTGGACCAAAAGGGATGTCAGTACAGTCCGCATGTGTTCGGCATTCAAGTGGGCCAGCCGCTTGAGATCATCAATAGCGACAACACGCTTCACAATGTTCATTCGCTTGCCGAAAAATCGAAGCAATTCAATCTCGGCATGCCGCTTCAGGGCATGAAGGTGACCAAAAAATATGAAAGCCCGGAAATCATGGCCAAGTTTAAATGCGACGTTCATCCGTGGATGAATGCGTATGCCGGCGTGCTGAACCATCCGTTTTTTGCCGTCACGGGTGAGGACGGAAGCTTTACGATTAAGGATTTGCCGCCCGGGAGTTATGTGCTCGAGGCCTGGCATGAGCAATATGGCACCCAGACGCAGAATATCACCGTCCCGGGGGCCGCCGAGTTTACCTTCCAGCAACAGTAGAATTGACGCCATTCCGAATGGCATTACACCGCTATATTCAATTTCTCGTGTGTGTGACCTTTCTGCTCGTGATCGCGGGCGGGCTGGTCACAAGTACGGGCTCCGGGCTTGCGGTACCGGATTGGCCGCTTTCCTACGGCCAATTAATGCCGCCGATGGTTGGAGGCATCCGCTACGAACACACTCATCGCATCATCGCTTCTTTTGTGGGACTCATGACTTTGGGGCTTACCGTCTGGACGCTTTCGATCGAGAAAAGGCGGTGGGTGAGATGGCTTGCCATTGCCGCCTTCGGCGCCGTTGTGCTTCAAGGTATTTTGGGCGGGCTTACGGTGCTTTATCTGCTTCCGGCGCCCATTTCCATTTTTCACGCATGCCTGGCCCAAACCTTTCTTGCGCTGATTGTCTCGCTCGGCTTTGTCACTTCCCGTGAGTGGATGGCGCCTGCTTCTGCTTCGGTACTTGCTTCGGTACCATTTCCGGCCGGGACAGGTTTGGCTACAGTTGACTTGAATAAAAACCTGTCCCGCAACGGAAGTGGTACCGCACTGAAGCGCCTGCTTTTTTTAAGCGCGGGGTTCATTTATCTTCAGCTCATTTTGGGCGCCGCGATACGGCATACTCATTTTGACGTTCTCGTCATCCCGCACATCATCGTCGCTTTTCTCGTGCTGGTCCATGTTTCGCTTGCTTTGACGCATGTGCTTAAAAATCATGAGGCCGTCTACGACGACTGTTTCGCTGCCAAAAAAAAATTGACTCGCCCTGCGATCGGGCTCGCGTTTTTAACTTTGTTTCAAATGTCACTCGGCATGGGCGCGTTTGTTTATCGCATCATGCTTGCCCAAACACCTCAGCCGACATTCGGCAGAATATTTTTTCTCACCGCTCATCAGGTGCTCGGTTCGGTCCTTTTGGCCACGGCGGTTTTTTTCATTCTTCGCGTTTTACGGATGGAAAAAACTAAATGAACCACGTTCTTACAGACAAAAAAAACAAATTTTTTACCCCCTCACCTATATCCTCTCCCCCTTCAAAGGGGAGAGGGGAAGCCTGCCTGCCGGCAGGCAGGGGTGAGGGGGTGTATGTTCATTTTTCTCCGTTTTTTTCACTTACAAAGCCGCGCCTGGTGAGCATGGTGCTTTTGAGCACGATGGTGGGTTTCTGGCTGGGGCTGCCTTCGGGCTGGGATTTGTTTTTATCGCTTCATGTTTTACTTGGCACGGCGCTTACGGCCGGCGGGGCGATGGCGGTAAATCAATTTTTAGAACGTGAGACGGACGCCAGAATGATTCGCACCCAGGATCGGCCCATTGTCACGGGCGAAGTGAAACCTGCTCACGCGCTTTTCTTCGGAATCTCAATCACGATTTTGGGGCTTATCTGGCTTCTTTGGTTTGTGAACTTGGCAAGTGCTTTGCTTGCGGCCGCCACGTCTGTCAGTTATCTTTTCCTGTACACGCCGCTCAAGCGGAAAACACCGATGGCCGTGACGGTCGGCGCTGTCCCGGGCGCACTTCCGCCGCTGATCGGCTGGGCCGCCGCGACGGGGACCGTTTCTTCCGCCGGCATCATTCTTTTTCTCATCATTTTTTTCTGGCAAATGCCTCATTTTTTGGCGATCGGCTGGATCTACCGCTCGGATTATGAGCGCGCGGGCCTCTCGATGCTTTCCGTTTTGGACCGCGAAGGCCATGCGGTGGCGCGCGAGATGATCACACACACGTGTGCGCTCATTCCGGCCAGTCTTCTCCCCACGATTTTCGGTTTGACCGGCACGGTTTATTTCTTCGGCGCTTTTTTGCTGGGGCTTGGTTTTTCCGCCGCGATTATTTTTGCCGCCGCGAATTTGGATTCGCGCGCCCGCTACGTGTTTCGCGCTTCCATTATTTATCTCACCCTTTTATTGATTTTGATGGTCATCGATAAGATATGAATATTTTGGTCGCCGGAGCAAGCGGATTGATTGGCCGGCCGCTCGTGAATGCTTTGCTGGAACAAAATCACACCCTCACTATTTTGAGCCGTTCTTCCCATGAGCCCGAACCCAATATTCGCTATGTTGTATGGGACCCATGGAACGAGAAAAGCACGGCGCCGGAAGTGGACAGAATGGACGCTGTGATTAATTTGGCGGGTGAATCGATTGCCGGGAAGCGCTGGACCAAAAGCCAGAAGGGAAAAATTTTAACGAGCCGGGTGAATGCCACCCAGATTTTGGCTCATTCCATTCAAAGAGCACAGAAAAAGCCGTCCGTTTTGATCAATGCTTCCGCCGTCGGGTTTTACGGCGCACACGGAAATGAGTTAGTGACGGAGGAGTCAAGCGCCGGTAACGATTTTCTCGCCGATGTGTGCAAGGCATGGGAAGCGCATGCGGTGCGGGTACGGGATTTCGGTGTCCGGGTCGTACGGCTTAGAATCGGCGTTGTGCTCGCCAAAGAAGGCGGGGCGCTCAAGATGATGCTGCCCCCGTTTCAAATGGGCGTGGGCGGCTGGCTCGGAGGCGGAAATCAATGGCTTTCATGGGTTCATTTGGAAGATGTTGTTCGTTTGATTCTGTTCTGCCTTGAGAATTCAAAAGCCGAAGGCGTTATTAACGTCACGGCCCCCCAGCCGGTGACGAACAAAGCTTTTTCCATGGTGCTCGCACAGGTGCTTCACAGGCCATGCCTGATGCCTGTTCCCGCGTTTGCACTTAAACTACTTTTGGGCGAGATGTCGGATCTTTTGCTCACGGGCGCGCGTGTACTGCCCAAAAAGGCGGCAGGGTTAGGGTTCACATTTAAATTTCCGAATTTGAGAAACGCTTTGGAGAACTTGTTAATCAGGGACGGTTCTCGCTAAGTGATTATAAAACAATAATTTGTGCGAGAACCGTCCCTGTAAACTATGGATATATCCGCTTTGCCTGCCTTAAACGCGGGGCTGAATGCTTCAAGCGCGCTTTTGATTGTCGCAGGGTTTTTTTTGATCAAGCAAAAGGCCTGGACGGGCCATGCGCTGTGCATGTGTTCGGCCATGCTCACCTCGGCGCTTTTTTTAATCTCCTATATTTATTATCACGCCCATCACGGCTCCACACCGTTTCCCCATCACGGCTGGATACGGCCGGTGTATTTCACCGTTTTGATCACGCACACGGTGCTGGCGCTTGCCGTGCCGCCGCTTGCGATTACTACGCTTGTGTTCGCGCTCAGGAGCCGCTTTGACAAACACGTGCGGATTGCGAAAATCACGTTTCCGATATGGCTGTATGTGTCGGTGACGGGCGTTTTGATTTATTGGATGCTTTACCGGATGAAATAAGGTTAGGTGTCATTGCGAGGAACCCCGAAGGGGCGACGAAGCAATGACGAGGATAAATTATGAGAATTTTTGGCAGGTCGCTGCAATTGCTTGCGCTTCTGGTAATGCCGGCGGCGATTTGGGTCGGGCATTTCAACCGCGACGAAAAAGGTGCACTTACTATTTTTCTGGGCTCAATTGTGATATTCTTTTTCGGGTGGCTGTTGGTGAAAGGACGCTGAGATGGCGGTTTTATCGGAAGACTTCGTGAGAAAAATTTTCCGCGCGTTTGAGGAAGAGGAAGAAGACCTTTATGTTCTGACCATGCATTATCTCAATAGCGAAGACCTTAATTTTTTTGAGGAAAAAAACAGAGTGAAGATCCGGAAAATTCTAGAGGTACTGATTCACGATACCAAACAACATTCGGAACTTTTGAAATTAATTCTAGAATTAGCTGAGAAATAAAATGGACCGAAAATTATACAAAGAACTGTGGCGAATGCGTTTTGAGAAAATGCTGAAACTTGAGGAGCAGGCCGCCTTTGATTATCAGGAGCTTTTGGATGAATGCCGGGCCAAACATGAACAGCATCCGATCGAGCCGCATCTGGAACGTTTGATTGTGGATGAGAAAAAACACGCCCGTTTGGTGCGTGAGCTTTTGACTATTTTGGAGAAGCAGGTGGTTCATTAAAAAATAGGGACGGTTCTAACCTAACTTTTTGCTGTCTAAGGACTTAGTGAGAACCGTCCCTGGTTCTTATTTTTTTCAAGTTTGCGGGCCCTGGCGATCCAAGTAAAACTTACCGCAAGAATTCCCCCCAAGACACTTCCCACCACTCCCACAAGAAGCAATACGGCAGCCACTACCCCTTTTGTCATTTGAGAATTCGGGTCGCCGAAACAAATCGCGCAGGCAAGGAAAAGGAAGCTGTTCATGTTTAGATCCTTCACTTCGCTCAGGATGACACGTTAACGTGTCATTTTCTTGAGAAACCAGAAAAGATAACCAATCAAAACCACGCTGAGCCCGAAAGAGCCGATTCCGAGCCCGACATTTAAAGAATGGCTCACGCTCCACCAGCCGAAGCCGATTGCGAGCAGGATGGCCGAAGTGATAAATACAATGTGAACCGTTTTAAGAGACATATTGCGGCGGCGTCCAGACGCCGGTCAGGGGAATGAGCACGAACATGGCGGCCAGAAAAATCGCCGTCAGAATGAGAATGGAAAAAATCACTTTTTTTTCCGAGACCAGGTGCATAAAGAAAAGAGCCACCAGCGCGGCCTTGACGCTTGCGATTGAAAGCGCAAGCAAAATGGCCTGCGGCGTGGGGAGATGAAGATAGGAGACGGCCACTGTCACCACCGTCAAAACGGCCAGGGCCGCAAAGACGACGATATAAACCTTCACGTGTTTTTTGATTTCTTCATGCGAATGTTCCATGGCTCCTTTAAAGAAGGTACAGCACCGGAAAAAGGAAAATCCAGACCAAGTCCACGAAATGCCAGTACAGCCCCGCGCATTCGACCCGCCCGCGGAATTGTTCGGGATTTGTGGTCCACATTTTGCTTCCCGGGAAAAGAAAATACAAATTGGCCAGAATGCCGCCGATGACATGCAGGCCGTGCAGGCCGGTCAGCGTAAAATAAATGGCGTAAAAGGTACTGGTCGCCGGAAAATGATGATGCTCGAATTTGTGCGCGTATTCAAACGCCTTCACCACCAAAAACGCACACCCAAGCAAAATCGTGAGCCCCATGTAGGTCCGGTATTTTGAGAAATTGTTCATAGCCAGCGACGCCCAGGACATGACCATCGTCACGCTTGAGGTGATCAGGATAAGCGTGTTCAAAGTAGCCAGAGGGACGTTCAGGAGTTGCCAGCCATGCGGCCAGTCGGGCACGCCCGTGCGGAGCAGGACGTACGCCGAGAAAAGCCCGCCGAAGAGCATCACTTCGGAGGCGAGAAAACACCAAGTGCCGAGCTTGGCATTCGTGATGCCGGTGACCGGATGGGGTTTTGAAATATAGCGGATGAGCTCAGACATTTAATTTCCTCCCGCCATGTTTTGCGGCGAAAAATCAGTTTTCCCGCCCGGCACGCTGTATTCGTAAGGGCCGCGGTACACTTGCGGAACAGTTTCAAAATTGCCGTGCGGAGGAGGAGAGGGTGCCGACCATTCCAGCGTAGTGGCCTGCCACGGATTTTGATCCGTTTTCTTTCCCCAAAATAGACTGATGAAAAAGTTGAGGATAAACGGAATTTGCGCGATGGCAAGCGCCCATGCGCATATCGAAATAAATACATTGAGCGGCTGAGTCGGCTGGGCATGCGCGTATTGCATCGGGTCATAAAGGCGCCTTGAGACGCCGGCGAGCCCCTGAAAAAACATGGGCATGAAGATACCGTTCATGAAAATAAATGAAAACCAAAAATGGATTTTTCCGAGAAGCTCCGACATTTTCCGGCCCGTCACTTTCGGAAACCAATGATAAATTCCGGCGAACAAAGCAAAAATCGTTCCCGGCGCGACCACATAGTGAAAATGCCCGATCACATAGTAGGTGTCGTGGAGATGAATATCGGAAGCAGTCAACCCAAGCGGGAGCCCCGTCAGCCCGCCGATGGCAAACATCGGAAGAAAAGCGATGGCAAACAGCATGGATGCGTTGAATCGAATCGACGCGCCCCATAGACTTAGTACAAGTGCCGTCAAAATCACGACGGAGGGAATGGAAATAATCATAGTCGTGATCTGGAAAAACGCGCTCATTTTAGTGCTCATGCCCGTTAAAAACATATGATGCGCCCAGACGATAAAAGACATGAATCCTAAAAAGAGCGCGGAATACACCATGGATTTATATCCGTAAATCGGTTTGCGCGTATTGGTCGCCATGACCTCGGCCACGATTCCCATCGCGGGCAGTATCAACACATACACTTCCGGGTGCGCCAAGAACCAGAACAAATGCTGCCAGAGCAGAGGATTTCCGCCGCCGCTTTGCTCAAGCACTTTTCCGCTCACCACAAGCCCGCTCGGCATGAAAAAGCTGGTGCCGGCCAGCCGGTCCATGAGTTGAAGAATGCCGGCCGCTTCAAGAGGCGGAAATGCGAGCAGCAGAAGGAAAGCGGTCACAAACTGGGCCCACACAAAAAAAGGAAGCCGGAAAAAGGAAAGCCCGTCGGCGCGAAGCTGCACAATCGTCGTGATGAAATTCACGGAGCCGAGAAGTGATGAAGTGATCAAGCATACCATTCCGAAAAGCCACAAGGTTTGCCCGTCCGGGGCAATATTCGCAAGCGGGGGGTAAGACGTCCAGCCCGATTGGGCGGCGCCTTCCGGCAGAAAAAAACTCGCGAACATAATCACGCCCCCGATAAAATAAACCCAATAGCTTATCATATTGAGTTTCGGAAAGGCCATGTCCGGCGCCCCGATTTGAAGCGGCACGAGATAATTGCCGAACCCGCCGACCGCAAGCGGCACCACGCCCAAAAATATCATGATGGTTCCGTGCATGGCCCCGAGCTGATTGTAAAATTCCGGAAGCATAATCCCCATCACCATTTGCTTTTCATTGAAAAGCCCGCCGATCCAAGGGAGCGCTTTGCCGGGATAGGCCAATTGCCAGCGCATGAGCATCATCAGCCCAAAGCCGAACAGCAGAAAACAAAGGCCCGTGACGGCGTATTGAAGGCCGATCACCTTGTGGTCGACTGAGAAAATATATTTTCTCCAAAACGGAAGTTCATGCGAATGGTGGTCGTGATAGCTCATATGTTTGGCACCGGTTTTGGTTTAGGGGCGTTTTTGACAAGCCAGGCGCTGAATTCCTCCGGCGTTTGAACATTAAAAAATCCTCGCATGCGGTAATGGCCGAGCCCGCAGAGCTGGGCGCAGGCGATTTCAAAATTCCCGGTTTCCTTGGCTTGAAACCAGACCGGAATCATTTGCCCGGGGATTGCGTCCTGCTTCACGCGCATGACCGGGAGCGCGAAGCTGTGAATCACGTCTTTTGAGGTCAGCCGTACCACCACCGGTTTGCTCACGGGCACATTCAATTGATTGATGGTGACAATGTCATCCTGCGCCTTTGGGTCGCCGCGGTCAAGTCCCACGGGGTTTGTGGCGCTCATGAGCTTTGGGCTCGTTTTTCCGAACAGTCCGTCCGAACCCGGATAATGAATGTTCCAGGCGAATTGTTCGGCCACGACATGTACTTCCATAGCGTCTTTTTGCGGGGGGAACATAGCCCTTACTTGATACACGACGGGGAAGGAGAACCCAACGAGGAGGATAAGCTCGAAAATGGCCACTCCCACCTCCAGATAAGTGGGCGCTTTAAAGTGGTTTTCCTTATAAACGGCCTTATGGCCAGGGCGCTGGCGGAATTTAATTAGAGCGTAAACCAAGAAGATAAGCCATCCTACGAATAGGATGATCATGAAGACATGAATGACGTAGATGAGGCGGTCGATGCCCGCACCGTGGGTGGATGCGTCGAACGGAAGCCCCCAACCGTAATATTTAGGCATGAATGCTGTTTATTTTTTTAAACATTTGGACGGTTTCAGCAATCGGACAGCAAAAGTTTGACAAATTAACGGCCGGTTGTCAAGCGCTCTTGAGCCCGCCGCAAAAATTTTGCCGCCGCAAAAATTTGCGCTTGCAAACGAAAGGGAGAGGAGTATTATATTTACACTTTTAGGGAGGGTGCGCTCGCGTCATGAGACGAAGTTATTTCCTCGCAGTTTTTTTAAGTTTGTTGTTCCTATTCGGCTTTCCTCCAAACACCTTTTCACTCGACTCCTTCGTGGAATTCGAATCCGGCCAGGTCAGGCCTCTTGCACTCTCACCGGACGGCACACGCCTTTTTGCCGTCAACACCCCCGACAATCGTCTTGAAATTTTTAATGTGACCGGTTCCGGTCTCACACATACCGCGACCATTCCCGTTGGAATGGAGCCGGTCGCTGTGGCCGCGCGAAACAATAATGAAGTTTGGGTGGTGAATCATCTCTCCGACAGCATTTCCATTGTCGATGTGAGCGTTGTACCGGCGCGTGTGACACGCACGCTTCTCGTCGGCGATGAACCGAGCGACATTGTATTCGCGGGAACCGGCGGAAATCGCGCCTTTATCACCACCGCACGGAGAGGACAAAACCATCCGAGCTTTACGACTTCCACCGCAATGATTACGGATTTAATCACGGCGGGAAAAGAGCGCGCCGACGTATTTGTCTTTGATGCGACAAATCTCGGCTCCTCACTCGGGGGAACTCCGCTCACCATCATACCGCTTTTTGGCGATACGCCGCGCCCTTTGGCCGTGAGCCCGAACGGTAACACCGTGTATGCCGGAATTTTTCATTCCGGAAATCAAACCACCGCGATTACCGAAGGTCTTGTCTGCGACAATGGGCAAAACAACACTTGCACGGTAGAGGGAACAGCAATACCCGGCGGTTTGCCCGAGCCGAATAATACGCCGAATGATGTTGTTGGCGGTAAAAGTGCACCTGAAACAGGATTAATTGTTAAATTTGACAATGCATCAGGTCAATGGCGCGATCAACTTAATCGAAACTGGAATGCCGTGGTCCGCTTTAATCTTCCCGACAAAGATGTATTCGCAATTAATGCCAATGCCAATCCTCCGGTTCAGACCTCATTTTATACCCATGTGGGAACCATTCTGTTTAATATGATTGTCAATCCTGTGACGGGCAATGTGTATGTGACCAATACAGAGGCGAGAAATGAAGTGCGCTTTGAAGGCCCCGGCATATTAGGAGGAAGTACGGTGCGCGGGCGTTTGGCCGAGTCGCGTGTTACCGTTTTAAGCGGAGCCACTGTCACACCCCGGCATTTAAACAAACATATTAATTACAGCGCTGTTCCTCAGCCCGCCGGGACGAAAGAAGATAGTTTGGCTACGCCCATGGGCATGGCTATTTCAAGCAATGGTCAGACGCTTTATGTCGCGGCTTTGGGCTCAAGCAAAATCGGTATTTTTAATACGACGGTGCTTGAAAATAATACCTTTACGCCTGATTCAAATGATCATATTGTCCTTAATGGGGTTCGGGGCCCGACCGGGCTTGTGCTCGATGAAGCGCATAATCGTCTGTATGTGCTTGCGCGTTTTGACAATACGGTGGCCGTAGTGGATTTGGCGACGAAGACGGAAACCCAAACCATTCAGCTTTTTAATCCAGAACCGCCTGAAGTAACCGATGGACGCCTTTTTCTTTATGATGCGGTTTTCACATCAAGTAACGGTGAGGCCTCATGCTCGAGCTGTCATATTTTCGGCAATATGGATGATTTGGCCTGGGATTTGGGGAATCCGGACGGGGGATTGGTTCCTGTCCCGTTCCCCGTAGGCGACATCAAATTTGGTTTTGCCGCGGGCAGTGTCGATGTGACAGATTTTCATCCCATGAAAGGTCCCATGACCACACAAACGCTTCGCGGCATGGTCAATCACGGCGCGATGCATTGGCGGGGCGACCGCACGGGCGGGAGCGGAGATCCATTTAATTCCAATGCGGCCTTTTTGAAATTTAATCCGGCTTTTGAGGGACTTGTTGGAAGAGACGAAGGCCCGATTCCGAATATCAGCATGCAGGCCTTTGCCGATTTTATTTTGAAAGTAATGCTGCCTCCAAATCCCATTCGCAATCTCGATAATTCCATGACTTCCTCCCAAGCTAGCGGAAGCAATTTTTATTTGACTCGATTTTCTGATGGTATAGCAAACGGTACGCCGGGTGTTTCAAAATTTGAATGCAATGGCTGTCATGTGCTTAACCCTGCGATGAATTTTTTTGGAACGGATGGAGACATGAGTTTTGAGGCCGAGCCGCAGATTGTGAAAATTCCGCATTTGAGGAATATGTATCAGAAAATAGGCATGTTTGGAATGGCGGCATCCCCCTTCATTCTTAACGGTGACAACGCCCATAAAGGCGATCAAATCAGGGGCTTCGGCTTTCTTCATGACGGAAGTATTGATACTTTGTTTCGTTTCGTAAGGGCAGATGTATTTCAAGCTCAAGGGGTTAGTTTCGGATTTCAGAATGATACCGAGCGCCGTGATGTGGAAGCATTCATGCTTGCTTTCCCAAGTGATTTAGCGCCGATTGTGGGACAGCAGATTACGCTGGCAAATTCGAATGGATTAACCGTTGGTCCGCGCATCGATCTTTTTAATGCTCGTGCAGCGGCGAGTCCGAGTGAATGCGATGTAATTGCGAAAGGGTTTGTGAATGGCGAGAAGCGCGGATGGGTACGAAATAATGCAAACGGATTGTTTAAGTCTGATAAGGCAGCCGAAGCTGAGATTTCAGATGCGGCTCTTCGAGCTCTTGTGGACACATCCGGCGAAGTGCTAACCTACACCGCCGTTCCTCCCGGTTCCGGGACACGCATGGGAATTGACCGGGATGAAGACACTATTTTGGATTGGGATGACAATAGCCAGCCGCTGATTTCATCTTTCTTACCTCCCAACCCCAATCAAACGGTACTGGTGCCGAATCAAATTCTTTTTTCTGTTTCCGCCTCAGACCCTGATTTAGATCCTTTGAGCTACACCTGGAAAATAGACAATGTTCCGGTAGGAGGCAATAATACCCCCAGCTTTGCGTATGCGCCGACAACTGCTAATGAGGGAGTTCACACCATTCTCGTCGAGGTAAATGATGGGAGAACGGCCGCCGTTCCTACTTCGTGGACCGTGACCGTGCAGGTAAATCATCCTCCCCAGATCACTTCGATTTCCGGTTTCGCTTTGCCGGTCACCAGTCCGATTCAAGCTGCCGTAGGCCAGAGATTTTATTGGTCCATCTATGTGAGTGATCCTGATCCTGGCACGGAGGACGTTCACCAATTGATTGTCACGTTTAACAACGGCCTAACGACTGTCCCGGTCCCGACCTGCGGTTCGCCATCTTCAACTTTTGAGCTATGCTTTTATCGTACTAAAACGATAGGATGCGATTGTAATGATAATACGAGCCGAACTTATTATGCGTTCTATTTGGCCATCAAGCCGGAACATGCGGGCAAAACGCTCCAAGTGACCTTCACCCCGGTTGAGGCGCTTCCGAATGTGAATCCGGGAACGCCGAGGACGATTACGCTGAATGTAAGTCCGTAATTTCCTAATAGCGCACCTCGTTTCAATCCGTTAGAATAAGCCCTCTAATTTACATGTCATCCCCGAAATCTTTAATCGGGGATCCACTAATGGATTCCCGATCCTTCAACAAGCTCAGGATGGTGAGCGAAGTCGAACCATAAAAACATTCGGGAATGACAGGGTTTTGCGAATTCCTACTACTCGGATACCATGTATCGGCTGACAAAAATATTTAAATTTTTTGCGTCCCTGCGGCTTGCCATAGTTCTTTTGGTGTCGATTGCATGCGCCATGAGCGTGGGCACGTTTATCGAGTCCTATCACGGTTCGGAAGCCGCGAAATTGGTCGTGTACCGCACTTTGTGGTTCGGGATTTTGCTCATTTTGCTCGGTCTTAATTTGCTCGCCTCGGCGCTTGACCGCATGCCGTGGAAAAAAAGCCATACCGGGTTTCTCACAACGCATCTGGGGATTATTTTGATTTTGGCGGGCTCGCTCGTTTCGCAGGCGTTCGGGATCGAGGGCCAGCTTGCGATCGAGGAGGGTAAATCAGGGGGCCGCATGACGCTTGCCGAACAGCCGCTCATTCAAATGGTGCCGGACGCAGGAGATTCCAAATGGACTTATTCAATGCGTCCGCACGCATTTCCGTGGTCCGGGAAAGAAATCTTGGTGCCGGAGAGTGAGGTGGATGTGACGCTCACTTTGCTTACGGATTATCCGAAAGCCAAGAGAACTGAGAACATTTCCCCTGGCGGTGAGGGTCTCAAGCCGGCGCTTCATGTCAAACTCGAGGGCTCCATGGCCTCAAGCGAGCAGTGGCTGATTTTGGATGACCCGAAACGCGCCGAGTTGTCTTTGGGGCCGGCGCAAATACGCTTTGCGCGAAGCCCGATCAAAAAAGCCCAGCCGGTGGGCACAATGGGCTCGCTTCATTTTGAATTTCCGGGAAGCGAAACAGTCGATATTCCGGTTTCTGAGGAGAGAATCGGGGAAAAACTTTCCGTGGGCTCAACGCCGTACAAAATCACCATACGCCGCGTGCTGAAAAATGCGAAAATCGACGGAACCCAATTGATCGAAGAGTCCGACCGCTGGGACAATCCGGCGCTTCAGCTCGTTTTGGAAGGAAAAGAACTTACCGAATATCACACCCTGTTTTCCCGATTTCCGGAATTTCCGACCATGCACGGCCTTCGCCCGAGCAAAACGGGCGTGAGCATCAGATACGAGGCGCCCGGTTTTTCTCAAGACGGTCCGAGAAATGAACTGCGCTTCATTTACCGGCCGTCGGAGCCCCCGCTTTTTCAGGTCAAGCACGGAGAGGACTTGAAGGAAGGGGAAGTGAAATTAAATGAATCTGTCTCCACGGGCTGGATGGATTTCGAGTTCACGGTGGATGAATATGTGGAGCACGCGCGTGAGGAGCGGACGTATACGCCTCTTCCGGGCGCTTCGCAGAATAAATCGGCGATGCGGGTAGTTCAAGTGGAGGCCCAAAAAGACGGCGACAAAAAAATACTTTGGCTTGAGCAGGGCGAAATCGTACCGTTTTCTCTCGGTGCTTCCGAATATCATGTGCTGTACGGGCTGCGCACGAAACCGCTCGGCTTTCAAATCGCATTGCATGATTTTTTAATGGACAAAGACCCCGGTACGGACCGGCCGGCCAGTTTTAAAAGCCAGGTGACTTTAAAAGATGTAACGAGGGGGCTTGAGCGCGATCAGCTCATTCAAATGAATGAGCCGCTCAAATACAAGGGTTTCAAAGTGTATCAATCAGCGTATCAATTGGGCCAGGGCGGGCCCGACACGTCCATTTTTGCGGTGGCGCGCGACCCCGGGAATTGGATAAAATACATGGGCGTCATCATCATGGCAAGCGGGATGCTGATGTTATTTTTCATCAAGCCGCTTTCCACCTTGAAGGTAAGCGACCCGAAACTGAGGAAAAAGT
>CAYJWM010000025.1:19372-21418 GCA_964373885.1 uncultured bacterium
CAGCATGGCGGGCGCACGAAGCCGTTTCAAAGTTTCGCCCGCGAGAGCGTTCTGGCGATCACCGGAAAAACTTCATTTGAAGGAATGTCTCCCGTCCGGTTGGTGTGGCATTGGATGGCCCAGCCGCAGGATTGGGGCGTAAAGCCGCTGCTCGGCGTAAAGCTTAGGTCTCTTAGGGAAGAATTTTCGTCCGATCTCGTCAAAAATAAAGTGGCGCCCAATTCGGTGATTGCAAACCTTGATTTCGTCAAAGACGTACGCCGGATCCAGCAGAAAAAAAATCAGGGCGAGACATTGACGCGGGACGAACAGGCAAGGGCCGAGCTGTACGGCCGCGCCCAGCTTTTTCAGGAAATCGCGGCCGGCTCCATGCCGGGCATGATTCCGCATCCGGACGACCCCAGAACCGCGTGGCTTCCGCCCGGGGCGCTCAGCATTCCGGAAGGAAACGCGATTTTGACTTCTATTTTTCCGAAAGAGCCGATCAATGTGCTGACCAATGATTTTCAATATTTTTTGGGGCGCATCCGTGAAAGCGGTTTCCAAATGGCGGGGCCGGCTGCGGAGCAATTTGTGAAGTCACTTGATCGAGCTCTCGCAAGCCGCGACATTTTTCCGGACCGGCGGCCGGTTCAATGGGAACTTTTTTATTGGAAGTGGAGGCCTTTTCATTTTGCCTGGATGCTTTATCTCGTGAGCGCGTTTTTGTGGATGGTCCGGCGTAAAAAATCGAGCGCGAAGAAAAATGTAAACGCACACCCCGCGCTTTGGCTGTTTGCCGCCGGTTTTGCGATGCACACGCTGGGTTTTGTGCTGCGGGTGATGATTGCGGGGCGCCCGCCCGTCAGCAATATGTATGAATCCATTATTTGGGTGTCGTGGGGGGCCGTGCTTTTTTCATGGGTGCTTTGGTTTTTTTATCATTCGCCGCTTGTTTCCAACACGGCCGCTTTTGTAGGGGCATTCGGATTGATCATCGGGGAAAATCTTCCGGCCGTTTTGGATTCATCCATTTCACCGCTCGTCCCCGTGCTTCGGAGCAATTATTGGCTCACCGTCCACGTGCTGACCATCACGCTCGGTTACGCCGCCTTTGCCCTGAATTGGGGGATCGCGCATGCGCTTTTGTACCGGCTCGCGGTCACGCCGCGAAAAACGAAATCAATTGAGCAATTGACCGAGTTTCTTTACCGTTCGCTTCAAATCGGGATTATTTTTCTTTCCGTGGGGACGGTGCTGGGCGGCGTGTGGGCGAGTTATTCCTGGGGGCGCTTTTGGGGCTGGGACCCGAAAGAAACCTGGGCGCTCATTGCGGTCGTGACCTATCTGGTGGTTTTTCACGGGCGCGTGGCCGGCTGGTTGGATTCATTCGGCGTGGCATTTTGGTGTGCGGTTTCCTTTCTCACAGTGATCATGGCGTGGTACGGCGTCAATTTCGTGCTCGGCGCCGGGCTCCACAGCTATGGGTTCGGGGGCGGCGGGCTGCCGTACGTGCTTGCGGTTGCAGGCGCGGATTTAATTTCGCTTTTATTTTTTCTGCAGCGGTTTAGAATGCGGGCTTAACATGGCTGAAAATACGGCACGAAAAGGGCCGAGGCCTACGAATATTGCGAGCAAGCCGCCACGGAAAAAAGAACCGAGACTGCTTGCGGTGATCGATCAGCACGGCTGCACGGGTTGTGAGGCGTGCATTATTTTTTGTCCCGTCGATTGCATTGAAATCGTGCCGGGCGTGGAGTTCACCCAGTTCCAGCAATTGGTTGAAGTGGACATCGAGCGCTGCATCGGCTGCGCGCTTTGCGCGAAGCATTGTCCGTGGGACACGATTCCAATGCTGGGTTATGAAGAGGGGATTAAACGCGCGCCCGAACTGACCTTAAAGAGCGTCTGCAATCAAAAAACCAAAGAAGACACATTGTCATTGCGAGGAGGTCGTTAGGCCGACGAAGAATCTGTTTGTCATCGCGAGGCCAGCGTAGCTGGCCGTGGCGATCTGACACCGAGATCCTTCGCGGAGTTTACCCTGAGATGCTTCGTTTCACTCAG